>NZ_JBKOUE010000009.1:0-162900 GCF_046765995.1 Methylophilus sp. 'Pure River'
CTTGCTATCTCCGATAGACTTTGAAAAGCAGTTCAATCAATCGGCTGAACAGTGTCTACAAAGTTAGTGGCGATTCAAAGAATGATAAACGGGTACTCTTCCGGGGACTTGTTTAACAAGACCATCACGGCTTCTTCAATCGTTAAGAGTGGATTCAATAGAACTCGATCTCCACCCCATTCACTATCGTAAATAATCGGCATATTTTCCCTAAAATAATGTGCGAACCTACTCGGCGCACCCGACGACTCGTCGCCAAACCATATAGTATAAGGCAGCTAGGTTAGCGTCGAATACGTCAGGTCGTCGAGTGGACAAGTGGAGCTAGTCTACCGCTTCTAAAATTGCCGCCGCCTCTGCATGCTGCAATGCAAAGTCACGTAGCGCATGGAAATGCTCGCTGCTCATAACTGCAAGTTCAGAGACCTTCACAAAGGACAGATGGCTGTAGGTATACAGACAAACAATGATGCCAAATGCCTCTTTAGAGATTCGGCCTTCGTAGCCATTTTGGCAAACGATACTGACCGGCTCATCAATATCCGGCACCATGAAAAATCCGTTATTGCTGAGTGTGTAGAAGTCTCAGTAGGCCCCCTGATATCCAGGGCAAAGCATTCTGGCCAGGTGGTAGATTGCGGGCTCAATCTTGAATGGGAAATGTTGTTTGAACTGCTGGGCAGGGATAGCAATGCGTAATGCTTCAGGTACCAATGTGGCAGTGACTTTAGTCATGATGATGCTTTCAAAAAAATAAGTGGCAGACCCTCTGCCCCACCAAACCAACAGACGTGACGATGCCTCAACAATTAAGCTGATTTTTATGCGTGTCATGTGCAGGAAGGTTTAGTGAGGCGAAGAGTAAAGAAAGGGATAAAGCGTTTTTATTGCTGTATATCCAGATATGGTTGGTCGCAATCAAACCCGGCCATTAGCTTTGCCTGTTCAGCGACTGCAAAAGCAACCGCATCGTCTGGAATGTCCCAGGTGAGCACAGCATCAATGGCTTGGATAATGTAGTTCTGGTTGGCAATACACATGATGAATCTCCTTATTTAAATTTGAAGTAACAAAGCAACAGAATCAGGGTGACAACGGCAACTGCCCATAGTGGAATTGGATATAGCTGCCCAATGAGGTACAGGGTGTAAAAAGACATTTAGGTCTCCAATAGTGGTTAAAGCCCTTGCCGAGAAAACAGACACGGAAGGTGTGTGGGGCGGTATAAGATCGGTATAACCGGGAGTCTTGTAGAAGACTGAAATGAAGCCTTATCTGGCTTAGTATTATGGCGGAGGGTATTTCAAGAGTGACGGACTAACTCTCCGTCACAGCGGTGATGGGGCTTATTGAGAGGTCTTGCTGGGATTGTGCTTTTTGGTGGGTGCAGGCTTTGATGTGGTCTTGCGGCCATCAGGGATGTGTTCGACTTTGATATCGGTATCGGATTTGATAAGAAGCTCTATTGCTTCAATGACAGGTTTAGGGTCACAACTGACATAGACGCGTGGGTTATCCATATCTCGCTCTACCAGCCCTTCGGCATAAAGCACTGCGAAGATAAAGCCAGGTGTGTTGGCTGACTTGCCTTCAAAGATGCCATGCAATGAGAATGAGGTGAGTGGCTTTTTAGCTGATTCCAGCTTAGCCAGAATGCTGTCCAACTTTACCCACTCAGGACTGAAATACCCTCCTCCTTCATTCTCAGCCACCCGGACCATGATGCTGTTTTGGTCATCAATGCCGATGTGGTAAGTCAGTTTGAATTTAGCAGACAGGTTGAGACATTCGCCTACTTTGACGATACGTTTTGCTTTCATAAAGTAATTCCTTTTAGCTTGGTTTTTGAGGATTGAAACGAGACACTGAATGCATTGCGCTTCATATAAGATACTGAATTTCCCGCAGTTAAAATCAGCCTAAATTGATCTGTAAGTGTTCGCTTACTTTTGCTTGCCGCCATAGCGACTGTGGGACATAGAACACATTGCCACCTGCGTTGTTCCAACAGTAGGCAAACACGGCCCAGTCATCGTTGAGTAGCTGGCATACATCCCATCGCATCGCTTTGTCGGTCACATTGGGCCACTCGCCATGTTGATTAAACCAATCTGAGTCATAGCCTTTGATTGCTAACAAATCCGCCTCCAACTCACTGATATAGGCATGGCCTCCAAGGTATTCATCAAAAGAAAATTCAGCGGATAACTGGCCAGACAGCCAGATTAGATTGTCGGGATTGATATCGGTATAAGTGCTCACATTGGGCGGGATGTCCTGGCAAGCACTCATGAGCATGAAGGCTATGTCTTGCAGGATTGGTAGTGGTAGATTCTTCCCCAGGTAACGTTGGTAGGCTTGCTTAAAACTATTGATTTCAACCATAGGTCTCCTTTGCTGAAAATAAAAAACCCGCACACCTTTCGGTATACGGGTTACGGTTGTGAAGTACTGAAACGCTGTTTACAGGATGAAGATGAGGTAAAAAATCACCCCAAATACACTGAGTGAAACGACGATATAAACAACCATCATCACCAGCGCATAAAGAAATGGCCCAACGAAAGCCCAAATCAAATCCCAAACCAGTTTGCTGATGTCTATGGGCAGGCTAGCTCTTGGCACATCGTATCTGCGTTGCTTGTAGAGCAGGATGGCGATATTAATTTCATGTGAAATTCGATCAGCCATAAAGTGACTATTGCGGCTGACAAATGGCTGGTGAGCAGTGGCCAGTTTGGCTAAGCCGTTGCCTGTGATATCGGCTGACTTCTTAGCATGGTTAAAAATGGATGCGTAGTTTTTTCTTCTGGCGATAGTGGGCTCCTTAAAGTAAAAAACCAAATCCGATGTGGATTTGGCATGAGGTTTAAGTCCTTGAGTGAGTTACTCCGTATAGTGTCCGCACGATGAACCATCCAGGACGGAGAAGGTTTTTACGCATTGGTATTTGGGGTCTTTTGCAGTCATGCATTGACCATACCATTGCGCACGGTCTTTGCCGTTCTCGTCGCCTTGAGCAGTTTGGGCGTTAACCCAGGCTCGTTCTGTGGCCGGGGTATAGACACAGTAAGTATTGTTGCCATACTTGTTGTACCGACAATTAGTGGTTGCATAGCTCCCCTCGTCCCAATATCCCTCTTTGATTGTCACAAGACCTGGCTTCTTAGGGTAACGCTGCCATGCCTCATCAACGCACTCATAATGATCGCTCTTAATCTTGGCTTGAGCGTTTGTTGGATGTACCCATTTGGCAGGTCTATTGGGAAGAAGTCCGCACCCGGTAAGCAGCAAAGTCGGGAGCACAACCCATAAGGTTATCTTGTTTGCCATCAATTGAATTTGCATATATATATTTTGAATCAAATAATTTTCCCTTCCTGGTGCATATCAAAAACGATGCCGCTGAAGTAAAGAAAGTTGGCGTACAAAAAGAGAGCAGCGCCTGTGGGGATATTGAATAGCTGATGTAACCCCTCCCCTTGAAATTGAATGAAGTGAGACGTGTAGATCATCATGTGCTCAATGAGCAAGAGAACTGAAGTGATGTTGAGCAACAAATAGCGGGCAGGCTTTAAAGATTGTCTTAACAAGACTGTTGCTAATGGGTAACTCCATAGCACAGCAATGAGCATCACGCTTCCATAGGACACCTGCAGCCTTGCTGCGTGATCTGTATTTTCTGTGAGCTGCCAGGGGAATAGAAATGACAGAAACACCAGGAAGACGGCAGTAATCATGATTTTTTCACCATGCAAACCTGCATCCCAATAAGCAAAATACTTATCTAGCAACGGTCTATCATCAGCCTTTTCTTTTGGTTGTGCAGCAAACAGCACAGCGCCTAATATCGCGATAAACGCTCCGATCCCAAGGTAGGTATTCCGCTCCCCCAACAATGCGACATCAAACAGGTTTCCGGCCAGATAGTTCAGCATATTGAACGCTGAAACTAAAGTAATCAGGCCTGCGACCATTAGGCCTGTAGCAAAAGTTCTCAATTATTTTTCCTTTCTTTTTGTCTGAGTCATATTTTTAATATGTTAATTATGGGTATCATATCCCGTGGTACCAAATGCAGCAAGGATTCACCATAATGGCGTGGCTAAACCTTCTCCATCATTTTCCGGTAATCCAGCACTAGTAAAGCTCGGCGCTGCTATTCGTGCTGCGAGACTAGATAGACAGCTGTCACAAGAGGCACTCGCAGATAAGGCCAACATTGATAGGTCTTATATCGGTGGAATTGAACGTGGCGAGCATAACGTCGCCTTTATGAATCTGCTTAAAATTGCAGATGCTTTAGATTTGAGACTGAGTGAAGTATTGCTTAATTGTGAACTGTAACTTGGCCTCCTTTATTTAAATACCACAATGAGTTCCGGTAGCGCTATCACCTCTATAGATAACTAAATACCCCATTAGACGACTGTGCTTTCAAACGCTCTACAAGCAGCGCTCCCAAGTGCGGATTATTTTTGATTTGCTGGGCTAATTGAGAATAAAGCTCAGTGGTTTCAGTAGAGGCAGATGTTCCCAATGACACTTTAGTGCTGGCACTATTGGAGCTACTAATTTCTGATAACACCTGGTTAATAATGCCCGGTGTGTATTTTGTTGAAATTGAGGCTGTCCCGGCATCGCCGGAGGACAAATAATTAAGAAGGCTAGACACCTTGTTGTTAACTGACACGGCGTTTTCTGTAGCGTCGGTGCTGGAGGCTAGCTTGGCCAACTGCTGCCACGCTAAGGGTGTTGTCTCGTTAGTTGAACTTGTTTGAGCTGGGTTAATGACTTGCAAGGCAGATTTAATATCATCTTTTTGTAATGCTTCACCAATCTTGCCGAGGGGGCTATTGCTACCAATATTCTTAGCCTGGCTAAGCCTTGAGAAAGCATCTTTAGCTGTCTGCAAGTCTCCGGACTTCAACGCACTATCAAGAGATTTGACGTCTTGTTTAACTTGCTGCCAATTCGTGACACTTTGAGTTTGATAGGCACTGTAAGAACCAACACTGTTTACCGACATGACTACCCCCTGACACTTCAATTTACCTTATCGGCAAATATAAAACCTCTTCGCTGAGCTTGTTATCCGAATTAGCAGTATCAATACCCGCCAATTAGTAAGCTAGGCGATCAAGTTCGCTTGCTAAATCTGATTGACCGTAAAACTCCACGATTGCACGAGGACTAAATAAAAAGAAAAAAGCACCTCAAAAGAGATGCTTTTTTAGCATTGAATCAATATGCAAGTTATCGAATGCGGGTAGGGAATGTTTTACCCCGCTCAAAATAAGTCACCTCATTTCAAACGGTCCTAGTGGCAAACCATGCCCTGAACAGAATAATGAAGGATCAGATCCCAACCGCATATGGGATTTCTTCCTAATATTAATGGGAGTGTCAGGTCTTCTTTGACAGCTGGATTACGAGTACTTATATTGAATAAACATCCATCCTTTCCCGAGGAAACCGATGATTAAAGCCTGGCATTCCTCCGAGTGTTGGGCTTTTTCTTTATCTATCGCCAACCCCTTTGTATGGATAAATCCAAACCTCCACCACAAGCCAACATAATGGCCAACGATTGCCACCGGGATTACCGCCGTATCAGCTAGCCCCTGATTACTTGCCTATAGCTCAAGACGAGCGACTATAGGCAGGGTTGAGGGCTCCGAATAAGTAATTTCCAGAGGCTCGACTCGTCGACCTTACGCTCCCGATACTGTCCAGCTATTCGAGAGCGCTGGAGGACTATCAAACATCTAAATATTGTTTTTTAAGAATCCATTTATTGATCTATCGCAAGCTCAAAGAGGGACATATTTTATAGTCTAGACTTGCATCATCGTCACGGTCACATTAATAATGCACTGTGCAAATTGTATTTATTTTGTACAGCAGCCTCCATATAAGAAAGAGAGCGTTTCATGGGTATATATAAAAAGCTTTGGCTCATCCTCATTGCAGTACTCATAGTTACATTTACTATTCTGGGCTATATGGGCGCCGAGGTTTATCGTTCAGCACCACCGATTCCCAAGAGCGTGATGAGCAATGACCATCAACTTGAATTTAAAGAAGCTGACATTCTGACGGGGCAATCACACTGGCAATCAATTGGTGGAATGCAAATAGGCTCAATATGGGGACATGGCGCTTACCAAGCGCCAGACTGGACTGCCGATTGGTTACATCGTGAATTGATCGCTTGGCTGAATTTAGCAGCTCAGGAAACCTATAGTTCAAGTTATGACATGCTGGATCCTGTTAAACAAGCAGGCCTGCGTGAGATGCTCAAGCAAGAATATCGCAGCAATCGACTGGATGACCAAGGCATCTTGTCACTGACACCACGTCGCGCTAAAGCGGTGCAACAAACCGCCGCATATTACGGAGCATTGTTTTCTGATGCACCAGAGCTTAAGAAAACCCGTATCGCATATGCCATGAAAGACAATACATTGCCCGATGCGAAGGCCAGGAAAAAGATGGCATATTTCTTTTTCTGGACATCGTGGGCAGCAGCAACCGAGCGTGCCGAGGGAGCGGTAACATACACCAATAACTGGCCTCATGAGCCCTTGATCGCCAACAAACCGAGCAGCGAGAATATCCTTTGGTCCATGGGCAGTATTGTATTTTTGTTGGCTGGCATAGGGCTGCTAATTTTAGGCTGGACAGCATTACGCAAAGAAGATGATGTACCTCCCAAAGCAGGCAAGCTTGATCCTATTACCAGTTTCGCATTAACACCCTCGCAGCAAGCCCTAGGAAAATACCTGTTTATTGTGGTTGCCTTGCTGATATTCCAAGTGTTTATTGGTGGGTTTACTGCACATTACACGGTAGAAGGCCAAGAGTTTTATGGCGTTGACGTATCACAATGGTTTCCCTATTCACTCACCCGTACCTGGCACATCCAGAGTGCTTTATTCTGGATCGCCACCGGCTTTCTGGCCGCTGGATTATTTTTGGCACCGATCATTAATGGCGGCAAAGATCCTGCATATCAAAAACTAGGGGTGAATATTCTGTTTATCGCTTTACTGATTGTGGTCACAGGTTCTTTCCTTGGCCAATATTCAGCGATCGCTCACCTAATACCAACTGCATTTAATTTCTGGTTTGGGCATCAGGGCTATGAATATATAGACCTTGGCCGTTTCTGGCAGATTGCATTATTTGTTGGCCTGTTATTGTGGCTAGGTTTAATGCTTCGCTGCATGATCCCCGCGCTTAAGGCAAAAGATAGCGATAAAAATCTACTGGCATTATTGACCGCTTCGGTGATTGCGATTGGTTTATTTTATGGCAGTGGCCTGTTCTATGGTGAACATAGCAATCTCTCGGTGATGGAATACTGGCGTTGGTGGGTTGTGCACCTGTGGGTGGAAGGTATTTTCGAGGTATTTGCCACTGCAGCGTTGGCCTACATTTTTATGTCACTTGGCCTGGTATCTAGGTCTGTTGCAACAATCACTAGCTTGGCATCAGCATCGTTGTTTATGGTTGGTGGCATTCCGGGTACGTTCCATCACCTTTATTTCTCTGGAACGACTACGCCAGTTATGGCAATCGGCGCCAGTTTCAGTGCGCTAGAAGTTGTTCCTTTACTTGTGCTCAGTCATGAAGCGTGGCATCACTGGCACTTGCATAAACGAGCAATATGGCTTGAGAACTTACGTTGGCCTTTATGTTGCTTTGCAGCTGTAGCTTTCTGGAATATGCTGGGCGCAGGCGTATTTGGTTTTCTAATCAATCCACCTATTTCTCTATATTACATTCAAGGGCTCAACACGACAGCGGTACACGCTCATGCTGCACTGTTTGGTGTATATGGCTTCCTTGCTATCGGCTTCTGCCTGCTAGTGTTACGATATATCCGCCCGCACGTAATCTTTAACGAAAAGCTAATGAGAACAGGCTTTTGGGCGCTCAATATCGGATTATTGTTAATGATATTTACCAGCCTCTTGCCGATTGGTTTTATGCAATTCCAAGCCAGCTTTAACGAAGGCCTCTGGTACGCACGTAGTGAGGAGTTCATGCAACAACCATTATTGCAAACCCTAAGATGGGTAAGAACCTTTGGGGATGTTGTCTTCATTATTGGGGCCTTATCCATTGCAAGCCAAGTTACACTGAGCCTTTTGGATAGGAAGCCGCACCATCATATAAGTACTGTTTAATTACAATTGAGCAGAAGGGTTTCCATATGAGCATTCAACACTACGCGCCAGGTGAAGTGATCAACATTAGTCCTGATGGCGCCAAATTTGAGTCTGCCAAATCGGAAACCTTAGTACGCGAAAGCCATATTGAGGTTTTCAGGTTTATTTTAAACGCAGGCAAAACCACACCAGAGCATACAGCAGCCGGTGCTGTCACTATTCAGTGTATTGAAGGTGAGGTTGAATTGAATCTGGCAGGACAAATCAGAATTCTGAAAGCAAATACTCTGGTTTATTTGAGTGCGGGTGCCAGCCATACAGTTAAAGCTCTTTCGGACAGTACGCTACTGATTACGATCTTACTGCAACGCGAATAATAGAAAGGAAGCCACGATGGCAGATAAATTACAAACCAACGTCAACAACCCTTCTGATCAAGAGGCAAACACGCATGCAGACAAGAAAAAAATTAAAAAATATCACCTAGGCATAGAGCAGGCGCTTGAAGAAGAAATTGGGTTAGAGGTTGAGCATGGCCTGCTCTCTGAAAGCGAGCTTAATAGCGGGAATGACATTTAACCTCTCCCTGTTGCGAACCACAAAAACAAAAAACCTAAAGCGTTGACCTTAAGTCTCTTTATAAACCACTCTTGTAAGCCGAACACGGCACACGCACAATTGGAATGGGGGAGCAGATATCTTTGCACTATTATTTACTCAAACAAGAACACCCATCCGAGAAAGCTTGCTAACAACAATCCAATTACCGGGAAGACTTTTAACAGCAAATAAATAACCCATATAACTCTGACTATTACAAGAACCCCTGTCCAATACAATATTCTGATGATTAAATTTATATACTCAGACATAAATACATTTCTTTGGCGCTTAACAAACAGAATTATATTGCAAGCATCCACATAGGGTAGACTATCTGGCGGTAGCGAGGAGGCTAGCTAATCGAATCTAGCAATAACGCTTAACTACTCCCGCCTGGAAAAATCCCAACTCCCACGCCAAGCCAACATAACGGCCGATGATTTCCACCGGGATTACCGTCGGTATCAGTCAGCCCGTGATTGCTTGGCTATGGCTCAAGACGTGTGACTATGGGCAGGGTTCGGGGCTGCGGATGAGTGGGATTTTGGGTGTAAGCTGAAGTTGCGAATCGACGCCCTGACCAAGCCGACGTTGGCCATTCGGCCATATAGCGCATTGAAAGGCGACACGTCGTCGGGTAGAGTGGGAAAGTAAAATCTGATTTATCTAAATGAACGACTGGAAATACTGATTGAGTTATCGTCGGGGTCCTTCGCATTTGTGAACTTATAACCATTCGCTTGATGAATCGGGCCAAACTCCAAACCGAACTCTTTGGATGTTTGTACGAATTGTTCAACATCCTCAACATGAAATGTAAGCTTAACTCCAACCTGCCCAAGTTTCACTGACTTGGCTGCCTGGTGTATTAGAATTTGTGCTCCAGCACCCGGAGAATTGAGTTCTATCAAGCCCTCAACCACTTCACCTGAGGTTTGAAAACCAAAGTATTTACTATAGAAAATTGCAGTCTTCTGCATATCTCTTGCATAAATAATGATCGAGCCGAGTACTGCTTGCATAATAATTTTCTAATCGATTACTAATTGAATCACTTGTAAGTTTACCTCAACACAAAACAAAAAGACCCAAGGCGTTAACCTTGAGTCTCTTGATAAATGGTAGCCTCTCTTAGAGTAGAACAGAGCCAACTGATTTGAGTCATCTGCTCTAACTAAATAATCGAAAAAGAAAAGCGACTCACATGTCTGCAAGTAGGCTTAATCCTGAGACTACTTGAACGAATAGTTAGCGGTCAACATGACTGTGAGTGGATCACCTGGATAACACTGGCTAATGCTGGCACAACCTGCAATGTACTTCTTATTTGCAAGATTTCTGGCATTGAGTGCAAACCGCCAAGCTTGAGAGTGATTAAAGCTTAATAGTCTAAGCAGTTGTATGCATTAACAAAAGAAAAGCCCTATCTCTAGGGCTTCGCCACATTCATTAATGTCCCTCATGTCCAGTAACCGGCTTTACAGCCTTGAACTTCACATTTGAGGTATTAGGTGCTGTCATGCGTTTAATGTCTGAAGCATCTATCTCTACTTCGTGAGCAACTGTTCCTGACGGGTGACGGAAATTACCAGGGTCTTTGTAGTCATTGCGTGCGAGTCCCTCCCTCACTTTCACCGTCGTAAACATCCCGCCCATTTCCAATTCTCCAAATGGGCCGATACCAGCCATCATGGGGAGTGTATTTTTAGGAAGTGGCATTCCGGCCATTTCTGCCATCTCTGACATTCCGGTTTTACCCATAGGCATATAGTCAGGTACGAGATTGGTGATTTTCTTCATCAAATCGTCTTGTTTCACTCCAATCATCGTTGGAACGTCGTGCCCCATCGCATTCATGGTGTGATGACTTTTATGACAATGGAATGCCCAGTCACCAAGCTCATCTGCTTTGAATTCTATGGCACGCATTTGGCCCACTGCAACGTCTGTGGTTACCTCTGGCCAGCGGGCAGTTTTAGGAACCCAACCACCATCAGTACCGGTCACTTCGAACTCATGGCCGTGGATATGGATAGGATGATTTGTCATAGTGAGATTGCCAACCCTGATCCTTACCCGATCATTCTTGTTTACTACAATAGGATCAATACCTGGGAAAGCTCTACTGTTCCATGTCCATAGGTTGAAATTCAGCATGGTATTTACTTTGGGGGTGTAACTACCTGGCTCGATATCAAACGCATTCAATAAGAAGATGAAGTCTCGGTCTACCGGCATAAAGCTAGGGTTCTTCGGATGAGTCACCCAACTTCCCATCATGCCCATTGCCATTTGCAGCATCTCATCTGCATGGGGGTGGTACATAAAAGTACCTGGTCGCTTTGCTTCAAACTCATAGACGAAGGTTTTACCCGGCTCAATGGGAGGCTGGTTTAATCCGGTCACGCCATCCATTCCATTTGGTAAACGCTGTCCGTGCCAATGAATACTCGTTCTTTCAGGTAATCGGTTCGTCACAAAGATACGCACGCGATCGCCTTCAACGACTTCGATGGTCGGTCCTGGACTCTGACCGTTATAGCCCCAAAGATTGGCAACCATGCCCGGGGCGATTTCCCTGACAACAGGTTCTGCGACTAGATGGAATTCCTTCACACCATTATTCATTTTCCACGGCAGACTCCAACCGTTCAAAGTCACTACTGGATTGTATTGCCGACCTGTTTTAGGAAACAATGGTTGTTGAGTGCTTGCAGCGTCAACGCTAATGATTTCTGGCAGAGCAGCCAAGGCAGATTTACTCACTGCGCTGACTGCGACACCTGCCACGCCCATCCCGGCATATCTAAAAAAGTTTCTTCTATCCATAGTTGTCATCTTATTGACCTTCCATCATGTGAGGACTAGCGACTAATGTTGCTTGCAGTTCTGCATCAGCTAACCAGAAGTCACGTAATGATTCGATATACCCCTTAACGCTTTGTACCTGTGCTCTAGCGTCACCAAACAATTCAAACGGACTTGAAAGCATGCCGTTGTAACGCAGTTGCTCTTCATGCAGGATGCGTTTGCGCAATGGCACAATTTCGTCACGAATATGGCGAGTCACATCATGCTTGGTACGGTAAGTGTTATATCGCTCACGAATCTCGGACTGAGCATTGATTGCCAGTTTTGCTGTTTCCTGTACGGACTGCATGTAAATGGCTTCAGCGCGTGGCACCTTCGCTTGCCCCCAATCGAACAGCGGGATTTCAAAGGAAATGTCGATACCTTTCTTGTAAGGCTCACTTCTTCTGCCTTCCAGGACTCGAGCCGGACCTAATTCAATGACGTCTATGAATCGAGTAACTTTCGTCAGTCCAAGCTGTTTGGCCAATGCGTCCATTTCAGAGCGCTTAACTAGTAAATCCAACCGTTGTTCGTAAGCGTTCTGTTCGAATGCCTGTAACTCAGAAAGTGATTGAGGTAGATCTGGTAATCGTGTCTGAATCTTAATCTGCGAGGTTTTCACGCCTAGCTGTCTTGCAAGCGCCTCATATGCTTTAACTTCGGCGTTCTTGGCATTGGCATATTCCAGCGCAGCATCTGCATAAAAGCTTTGCTCACGTGATTGCTCTAAACGATTCCAGTTGCCAGTCTCATGCAGCCTTTTAGCTAATTCTGCACCTGCCTCGGCAGACTCTTTCACCTGAGCGCTGTATTTGACTAACTCCGTTGCGGCTACAGCGTTGAAATATGCTGTCCTTGTCTGATAGGCAAGTTTCAGAACTTCAATTGCTGTGGAGGCTTGTGCTTGGGCAAAACGCCTTTTCTCGATCTCTACAGCTTTAGGCATCGTAAGTAACGAGAAAACGTTGAACGTGAATGCCTGCTCAATTTTGTATTCACCGGCATTACGTACATATAGCATTGAGAATCTAGGATTAGGTAAGCGGCCAGCCTGTACAAGGTCAGCTTCAGAAATGCCCAATTCATAGAATGCAGCCTGCAATCCCTTGTTGTTATATAAAGCCACCTGTACAGCGCTCTCAACATCCAAGGGTTGTGCCAATAGTGCGTTTGTTTTGTCCTGAAGGGACTTTGCAGACTCTTCTGTCTTAGCCCATTCAAAGTCTTGTTTGAGATGTGGTTGAGTTTGCTTTTGCACCTCACCTATTCCACCGTCTTTTGAGAAGGTTGCACAACCTCCCAGCACTAGGCTCGCAGCAATGATGATTGCACTGCGTGCTCTTAATGATCCGATATTAGTGTTCATGTGAGCCTCCTTGTGATGGTGGATGCTGATGACTTGTATGGTTGTCTTCAGCAGGCTTGTCAGATTCACTTGCTTCGCCATGATGTCCTTGATGATTGTGACCACCAGAGGCCGGCAAAGATAAAACACCAATGCCATGGCGATAAACCACTTCGCCACCTAACCATGCTGTTGTAGCAACGGCCATTGATAACCCCGCTAAGCAAACCAATACTGGGATAGACATGATGTTGCTGAGGCGAGATTTTGCCGAATTCCAGATGGCCAGCAGCACTAAACCTACTGCTGTTGGAATTGCCCAGGCCCTATGTAACAACATGGCCGCATGACCAGCATCATCGTGATTCATGGTGGAGTTAAACGCTAGCCAACCAAAGACCACTCCAGCAATTGCGCTCAAGGCAGCGAGTATCAATGTGTAATTCCCGGCTGCAGCCACTAAATGTGATGATTCAGACTTGCGGGTTAGCCGAGCAACTAATCCAAAAATGAAAGCTGCCATCGTTAAAGCAATTGGAAAGTGCACTACAGCAGGGTGCAGATTCGGAATGATCTTGAACTCATTGGATTCCCCAGCCGCTTGTGATTTAGCCAATTCTGAATGGTTATGGTTGTGGCCTGAGTGACTTTCTTCTGTAGGCACAGTTTCAGCAGCTGGGTGATCGTGTTGATGCTCTTCATGGCTCATCTGCATGGGCTCTGAAGTAGTATCAGCTGAGTGTTCCATCTCAGCGTGGTTCATCATTCCATGATCATGCTTATGAGTCGAACCTTCAGCATGCACTGTCGAGTGGTCCATGCCTTCCATCTTGCTGTGATCCATGTGCGACATTTGGCTATGATCCATACCCGACATCTTGCTATGGTCCATTGTGGACATATCAGAGTTGGCAGCATTAGAAGTATGAGCATCACCATGAGACATAGTGTGACCCATTGCTTCATGGTTCATTGATTGTCCATGAGAATGCTGCATGCCGGACATTGAGTGCCCATTATTGGCAATTGAAGAATCAAGAGACTTCCAGTCAGTTTGGGAGTCTTTGTTCAGTACCTGGTAATCATCAAAGGTAGACTGATAAGGCGCGGAGTTATCCTCCGCAAAAGATATACCGATACCCAATGTCGATGTCATAACAAGACATAGAATGTATCGATGTAGAGAAGCAAATAAGCCTCTCTTACGGGCGACGAATTTCATAGAAACCTCTCATTTAGAACGCTCAATATCGAATTGAGAATTCAATCTTTCGCATGCACTTAGCATGCAATCGCATAAGAATGATGACTAAAGCCCAGTAAGGGCTTCAGCCAAGAACAAACTAAATGAGGGTAAAACGGGGAGGTCGCTCTGGACCGGAGGGTATGTAGCTAGTGAAATCGGGAGATGCGAAACCAATTCCTGCAGTTGCGATATTCAATTGGTGAATTAGATCGTCGCCAGATGCAGCAAATGTGAATCCTGAACAGCAAGCAGAGCATTTCGAACAATGGTTGCAGGCATGTTTAGAATTGTCTTGGTTTTTGTGAGCGTGACTATCCGCAGCAGCCTCATGTTCATGGCAATGGCCACTTACACTTTCTTGGGTCTGCTGGCTTTGAAGGTTCTCACAATTCATCACGGTAGCAGCTACAATACCTTGCACTGGCAGGATGAATGCGATGAGCCAAATAGCAAAGATGTTAATTAGCTTTCTCACGATAGGCTTTATGATATACCTAAACTAAAAATGATTCCGTTTCAAAAATAAAATTATTTGTAGTTTGCTTCGTTACACATGACTTTCTTGATTTAACGCAAGCTGGTCTAGTATTGGGCATTCAGGGCGATCATCCCCATGACAACAATGAACGAGCCTTTGTAATTCAGATTTTATCAGCATTAAACTCTGTATCTTTTGGTTCAAGGCTTCCACATGTGCCGAAGCAAGTTCCTTCACCTTGCTACTAGGTCGATGCGGGTCTTGCCACATACTCAACAACTTCTCAATTTGCTTGATTGAGAAACCCAGGTCGCGTGAGTGTCTAATGAAACTGAGCGTATGAATATCTTTCTCGGAATATTGACGATATCCGGAGAAGGTTCGTGAGGTAGCTGCCAGCAAGCCAACGCTCTCATAATGACGAATCATTTTGGCTGAGATACCTGATGCTTTTGCAGCTTGCCCGATATTAAATAGGCTCATCGCACTTACACCTCCAAAGCAATTGATACAAAGTCCTGCTGATTTAACTCAGCAGGCGAGTAATTGTTACTCTCTGACGGGCGGAAAGCCAGCACCATTCAGGGCTGAAACGATCTCTGATTCTGAAGCTGTTGTTTCAACTTTGACTGATCTTGTTGGGGGATCGGTAGTAACGCTTGCATCTGGGTCAACACCCTGAATCGCCCTCGTTACACCTCTTGCACAACCACCACAGGTCATATTTTCAATGTGAAATTGCATCATGAACTCCTTAGTAACTAATTGGTAGTGAAGTCAGCTTAAAGCTTCCAACAATGGCAAGGTAAAGAGATATCTGTCATTTGAGTTTATCCAAATATTTATCAGTTCAGATTGCTTGATCCTTCGGCTAAAGGCGGTTTGAATCCGCGTAGGCGTAAAGCATTCGCTAATACAAAGACGCTAGACAAAGCCATCGCACCTGCCGCAAATATCGGTGAGAGTAATATTCCCCAACCTGGGTAAAGTGCCCCAGCTGCGACAGGAATCAATGCCGTGTTATAGGCGAATGCCCAGAACAAGTTTTGATGAATATTACTTATCGTTGCCTTGGATAGTGCAATGGCATTCGGCACTCCCTGCAGGTTGCCAGACATCAATACTACGTCTGCTGACTCTACCGCTACATCTGTACCTGTGCCAATCGCCAACCCGACATCAGCTTCCGCGAGCGCTGGCGCATCATTAATACCATCGCCCACAAAAGCTATTTTCCCGTAAGTGGCTTTTAAGCGGCGAACAGCTTCAACCTTTCCTTCAGGCATTACTTCGGCTACGACTTCATCAATGCCCAGCAGCTGAGCAATCGCGTTTGCGGTTTTTGCATTGTCTCCGGTGATCATCGCTACTTTAATGCCCAATTGATGAAGGGCAGCAATTGCTGGTGGTGTAGAAAGTTTGATGGGGTCTGCAACAGCAATAATGCCAGCCAGGCGACCATCAATTGCAACATATAACGGCGACTTTCCTTCTTTGCCCAAACGTTCGGCAACTACTGAAAAGACACTGACATCTAACCCAAGTGCACGCATAAACCGATCTGCACCGATTTCCACGATCGAGCCCTCTACAGTCGCTTGTACACCCATACCGGTCACAGATTCAAAGTCCGTTAAAGACGGCAAAGCAAGTCCACTCTCAGTAGCGGCTAACACAATTGCGCGAGCTATCGGGTGTTCGGATTTAGACTCAACCGCTGCAGCCTTTGCCAGCACATTGTTGCGATCAAAGCCTTCAGCCACCTCAAAATCAGTCAGCACAGGGCGGCCTTCTGTCAAAGTGCCCGTCTTGTCGACGGCAACAACCTTGGCATCTTTTAATAACTGCAGTGCTTCACCTTTTCTAAACAATATCCCCAGTTCAGCACCACGCCCGGTACCGACCATAATGGAGGTGGGTGTGGCTAAACCCATGGCACATGGGCAGGCTATGATTAACACTGCTACAGCATTTACCAGAGCGAAAGTCAGCGCAGGAGATGGCCCATAAATTATCCAAGCAAAAAACGTTAAGAGTGCAGCAAGCATAACTGCAGGAACAAACCACATTGTCACTTTATCGACGACAGCTTGGATGGGGAGCTTAGATCCTTGCGCTTGCTCCACCATACGAATGATTTGCGCTAGCATCGTTTGCTCACCTACGGCTGTCGCCTGCATTGTGAAGGCACCTTTTTGATTAACGGTTCCCCCAACGACATTACTACCGAGAGATTTTTCAACGGGAATAGGTTCGCCAGTAATCATGGATTCATCCACGAAGCTTTTGCCGTTAGTCACTTTCCCGTCTACAGGTATGCGTTCACCTGGACGAACTTCCAGTTCATCATGTAGCTGCACTTCATTGATGGGAATATCCAAAGAATTGCCATTACGAATCACATGCGCAATTTTGACTTGCATCTTCGCCAGACGCTTAATTGCTTCGGATGTCCTGCCCTTGGCGCGAGCTTCTAGGAAGCGGCCAAGTAGTATCAGCACGACAATCACTGCAGCGGCTTCGTAGTAAACGTTAACGGTACCTTCAGGCAATAGATCAGAAGCAAACGTTGCCACAACAGAATATCCAAGTGCGGCTGCCGTACCCACTGCCACTAATGAATTCATGTCAGGGGCTAACCGGAATAGTGCAGGAACTCCTTTTTGGAAGAATCTTCTACCCGGAATTGCTAGCGTGACTGCTGTCAGCACGAATTGTAAATACCAGCTATTTTGCATGCCTATGGTATTCATGATTAATTCATGTACTGAAGGGATCATGTGAGATCCCATTTCGATTAGAAATACAGGAATCGCTAGTAGCGTGGCTAATAGCAACTCTTTTCGGAGAAGCGCACGCTCAGCCTCTTTATTGCGAGTGGCAGCTTCTTCAGCTTGATCGTCTACCCTGGCGGCCTTGGCATCATATCCAACCTTCTCGACGGCAGATATTAAGCTTTCTATATTTACTGAGCCTCGAACTGTAGCTTGTTCTGTTGCTAGATTGACTGTTGCATCAACTACTCCCGGCACAGCCTTCAAGGCTTTTTCCACACGTCCGACACACGAGGCACAGGTCATCCCCTGAACATCTAAACTGATGGTGGAGCCACCATTTTCTGCAGCAAGTTTTGTGTATTGATTCATTTCGACAGCCTATATAGTTATGTTCGAAATAAGACAGTTTAAACATTGCCATTATTGGAAGGTCAATACCTTATTCAAATTGTTTGGGGAGAGGTACCTAATATTGATCCTGAATTTCAATCTATGTCTTTCTACATAGATGTTAATTGGATTTTGGATAGAATTAAAAAACCAATAATGTCGGCTATCTGACATTATCAGCTTCTTCTGAATTTCTCCTAACAATGCACTAAATTGAAGCCATCAACAAGTCGCACCCAAAACAAAAAGACCCAAGGCGTTAACCTTGAGTCTCTCTATAAATGGTGGCCCCTCTGTGAGTCGAACACAGCACCAACGGATTATGAGTCCGCTGCTCTAACCAAGCATGAGCTAAGGGGCCGAAAAGCGTTCGATTATAAACTAATCTTGTCCGTTTTCTAAGAAGCTGCGCAGGCGTTCGGAGCGCGTTGGATGGCGCAGTTTACGCAGTGCTTTGGCTTCAATCTGACGGATACGTTCACGGGTGACATCAAACTGTTTGCCCACTTCTTCCAGCGTGTGGTCAGTGTTCATTTCGATACCAAAGCGCATACGCAGTACTTTGGCTTCGCGCGGGGTCAGTGATTCCAGCACTTCACTTGTAGCGTCGCGCAGGCTGGCGTAAACTGCTGCGTCCATAGGCGCCAGTGTGGTGTTGTCTTCGATAAAGTCGCCCAAATGGGAGTCCTCATCGTCACCAATCGGCGTTTCCATTGAGATTGGCTCTTTGCTGATTTTGAGGATTTTGCGGATTTTTTCTTCCGGCATTTCCATTTTTTCAGCCAAGGTGGCCGGATCAGGTTCGAGGCCGGTTTCTTGCAGAATCTGGCGGCTGATACGGTTCATCTTGTTGATGGTTTCGATCATGTGCACCGGGATACGGATGGTACGTGCCTGGTCAGCGATCGAACGCGTGATGGCCTGGCGAATCCACCATGTTGCATAGGTAGAAAACTTGTAACCACGACGGTATTCGAACTTGTCCACGGCTTTCATCAGGCCGATGTTGCCTTCCTGGATCAGGTCGAGGAATTGCAAGCCACGGTTGGTGTATTTTTTGGCGATGGAAATCACCAGACGCAGGTTGGCCTCGATCATTTCGCGTTTGGCGCGACGGGCACGGGCTTCACCGGTGGTCATTTGTTTGTTGATTTCGCGCAGCTCTTTGATTGGCAAGCCCACACGGTTTTGCAGGTTTTGCAGGCGCTCTTGCTGGTCGAGAATTGAGTGTCTGAAACGGCTTAAACGCTCTGCGTACGCTGGATTACCTGCCAGTTCGCCATCTAACCATTCCAGGTTGATTTCGTTGCCGACAAAACTCTTGATGAATTGCTGACGCGGCATGTTGGCTTTATCCACGCAGAAATCCATGATTTTGCGTTCATGCGTGCGCACTTCTTCGACCATGTTACGCACCTGGTCACACAGGGCTTCTACTTGCTTGGCAGAGAAACGGAACGCAGTCAGTTCGTCCAGCACTTGTTGATGCAGGGTTTTGTATTCTGCATCATTGGTGCCCTTGGCTTCGCGGATGCTGTTCATTTGCGTGTTAGCCGCGCGAATAACAGCAAAGCGGGACAGGACTTCGTCTTTGAGTCTGGCCAGCGCTTCAGCGGACAAGGCGGATGCTTTGGCATCGCCATCTTCGTCGTCTTCATCCTCTTCTTCGTCAGCCGCTTCCTCTTCTTCAGCGTCAGCCACCGCCAAGGCGTCATCGAGGCCGAGGTCGCTATCGATCAAACCGTCTACCAGCTCATCGACGCTCATCTCGTCTTTTTCAACTTTATCGACCATCTCCAGCAACTGGGCGATGGTGGTTGGACAGGCAGCAATCGCCTGCACCATGTGTTTGAGGCCATCTTCGATACGCTTGGCGATCTCGATTTCGCCTTCACGTGTCAACAGGTCTACCGTACCCATTTCGCGCATATACATACGCACCGGGTCTGTCGTACGGCCAAACTCGGAGTCTACCGTGGCCAGGGCTTGCTCGGCTTCTTCTGCTGCATCTTCGTCAGTCACTGCAGGTGGCGCATCAGACATCAGCAACACTTCGGCATCTGGCGCTTCTTCATAGACCTGGATACCCATGTCGTTGATCATGCCGATAATGCTCTCGATCTGCTCGGAGTCTTGCACATCGTCCGGCAGGTGGTCGTTAATTTCGGCGTAGGTCAGGTAACCACGTTCTTTACCCAGAACAATCAAGGTTTTCAGGCGGGTACGACGTGCCTCGGCATCCATTGCCTGGGTGGCGGGGTCTTTGTGTGTTTCGACTTCGTTGATTCCGAGTTCTTTGTCTAAACTTTTATCTGCTTTGGGTCTGGCCATGGCCGATTCCACCTCTAAAATGATTGATGCCGAGTGCTGGCGACTACTGCTGGCACATCACTCGATTTAACATTACGGGAAACCCTTTATTTTACCAGATTTTTGCACGTTTTTTAAGCATGCCCACACGGTTTTTAGGGAATAGTGCCGACTAGCGCTTGCTGGTTAACTGCCGCAAGGCCTCACGCTCAGCATCCGACAGCGTAGAAAATGGCTTTTCTGTCAGCCGCCCCAACAGGGACTTTTCACGCGCGATGAGCGCCATGTCTGATAATTGGGTACAAGCCCCTTCAAATTCAAGCGTGAAGTCCAGCGTTTCGTCCAATAAAGACAACTCGCGCTGCAATTGGTGTCGCAAGACTTCAGAAATATAGGGGGCGATCATTTGCAGCAGAACAACTGGCCGCGATTCTGGCTTGGCGATTGCAGCCCTCACCACCACGCGCAGCATCTGCTCCTCATCACCCTCGCCAACAATCTCAGCCATCAATTCAGGCTTGGCCCATTGCGGCCGCATGAGCAGCATCAAGGCCAGGCGCACATAGAGCGACAATGGCGTGCGTGAACGCTGGCGCACGGCTTTTTCTTTGGTTTTAACCGGATCAGGCAATTTGAGCATGCGCTGCATTTCACCGCCGGCCAGACCTGTCATCTCGGCCACTTTTTTACGCAGCAGCATGGCATAGCGCGGCGCCTGGATCTGCTTGAGGATAGGTTCAGCATCATTCAAAAACTGCAGCTTATCCTCTTGCGAGGCCATCGGGTTATGCTCACTCAAATGCTGAATAATGTATTGCGACAGCGGCATGGCTTTATCCATTTCAGCCTCAAACGCTTCCTTACCAAATTCACGCACAAAACTATCGGGGTCATGCTCGGCAGGCAAAAATAAAAAGCGCAACTTGAGGCCATCTTTAATCGCAGGCAAAGCGTTCATCACCGCACGCCAGGCGGCGGTACGCCCAGCTTTGTCGCCATCAAAACTAAAGACAATTTCATCGGTTTGCCGCATCAATTTGGCAATGTGAAACGGCGTCGTCGCCGTGCCCAGTGCAGCCACGGCATATTCAATGCCATATTGCGCCAGTGCCACCACGTCCATATACCCTTCCACCACCAGCACGCGGCCTGCATCGCGAATAGCGCGGCGCGCCATAAACAAGCCATATAACTCATGGCCTTTTTGAAACAGCGGCGTTTCTGGCGAATTGTAATACTTGGGCGTATCTTCGGGATTAATCACGCGCCCGCCAAAGCCAATCACTTCGCCTTTTTGGTTATGGATAGGGAAAATAATACGGTCACGAAAGCGGTCATAACGCCGCCCTTGCTCGTTCTGCACCACTAGCCCAGCTGTTTCCAGCGCTTCAGCATCATATTGTGGAAACACCGTTTGCAGGTTTTGCCAACCCGCCGGGGCATAGCCCACCTGGAACTTGGCCGCCACCTGCCCGCTTAAGCCGCGGTTTTTCAGGTAATCAATGGCGCGCGGTGACTGCTTCAACTCAGCTTTGTAGTAATTGGCCGCCTGCTGCAAGGTCTCCTGCAAGCTCAACAGCACAGCCTTTGACGGCGGCGCCGGTTGATTCGGGTCGCGCTGCTCTTGTGGCACGATCATGCCAATCTGCTTGGCCAGGTCGTGTATGGCCTCGACAAAACTGAGGCCGTTATATTCCATTAAAAAGCTCAAGGCCGAGCCATGTGCACCACACCCAAAACAATGATAAAACTGCTTGGTCGGGCTGACGGTAAAACTGGGGGATTTTTCGTTATGAAACGGGCAACAAGCCGAGTAATTAGCCCCGGCTTTTTTCAGCGGCACCGCCTTGTCGATGACTTCGACAATATCTACACGATTCAGCAGCTCTTGAATAAAACTTTCGGGGATCATAGATGCAAGTATCGCTTATGCGCACTAAAAAACAAAGGGCGCCAAATGCGCCCCATTGTTTATGCGGTTAAAGACTGATTAACCTAAGGCAGCCTTGATCAGGCCAGAGACCTTTGCCATATCGGCCTTACCTGCCACCAGCGGCTTCACCGCACCCACCACTTTACCCATGTCTTTAGCGCCCTCAGCGCCAGTCTCAGCCACCACTTTGGCGATGATGGCGTTGATTTCATCCTCAGATAATTGTGCTGGCAGGTAGGCCTGCAACACAGTGACTTCAAACTTCTCCTGATCTGCCAGGTCGTGACGATTAGCGCCTTCAAACGCAGCAATCGAATCACGGCGCTGCTTGAGCATTTTCTCAATCGCTGCAATTACGGCATCATCATCCAGCTCAATACGCTCATCGACTTCGCGCTGCTTGATCGCAGCTTGCAACAAACGAATCACACCCAGCTTTTGCATGTCTTTGGCACGCATGGCGGTTTTCATGTCTTCGGAGATTTGTGCTTTCAGGCTCATAGAATTATCTTTATCTGAATAAACGGGGCTTAAATGTAGGCCGTATAAATAGCTAAAGGTTGCGGAAATCCACAACCTTCGCATCATCGGTTAACCAACACGTGGTTAACCATTCACATCCACTAAAAATTAGTAGAGTTTTGTCGGCAACTGTTGGTTGCGCAGACGACGGTACTGACGTTTAACCGCAGCAGCAGCTTTACGTTTACGTTCCCAAGTTGGCTTCTCGTAGAACTCGCGTGCACGCAAGTCGTTCAACAAACCGGTTTTTTCAATCAAACGCTTGAAGCGGCGCATTGCAACGTCAAACGGTTCGTTCTCTTTCACACGAATAGCGGTCATGTAAATCCCTATCCTTCAAAAATGGTTGGTAACTTGTTAGTCGATTTAGTGCTTGCGGATTGATGCAGCACTGAAAACCGCGTATTCTATCGCGCTTATTTGGATTTATCAATCATTTCCGCAAAATATTGTCTGCGAGAAAGCACTTATGTTGGTATTAGGCATTGAATCTTCTTGTGATGAAACCGGGGTCGCGCTCTATGACACGCGCCGCGGCCTGCTGGCGCACGCCCTGCACTCACAAGTAGACATGCATGCCGCCTATGGCGGCGTGGTGCCGGAGCTCGCCTCGCGTGACCATATCCGCCGCGCGCTACCACTCACGCAACAGGTGCTGGCAGAGGCCGATAAAACCCTGCAAGACATCGAAGGCATCGCTTATACACAAGGCCCCGGCTTGGCTGGCGCCTTGCTGGTCGGCACCAGCATTGCGCAATCACTGGCAATGGCACTGAATGTGCCTTCTATAGGCGTCCATCACCTCGAAGGTCATTTGCTGGCACCTATGCTGGAGGAAAACCCACCTGCGTTCCCGTTTGTCGCCTTGCTGGTTTCGGGTGGCCACAGCCAACTCATGCGCGTAGACGGTATCGGCCAATACGAGCTATTAGGTGACACCTTGGATGATGCTGCGGGCGAAGCGTTTGATAAAACCGCCAAATTATTGGGATTAGGCTATCCTGGTGGCCCGGCTGTCTCCAAACTGGCAGACCAGGGCAAATCGCACTTCCAACTGCCACGCCCCATGCTCAACAGCAAAGATTTGAATTTCAGCTTTAGCGGTCTAAAAACCGCTGTGCTCACGCTGGTCAATAACCAGCCACACATGGACGATGAAACCGTCAAAGATATTGCCTGGGAATTTCAGGAATCTGTCACCGAGATCTTGGTGCATAAATGCCTCAAAGCACTCAAGCAGACCAAACTGAATCGACTGGTCGTTTCCGGTGGTGTCGGCGCCAACAAGCGTTTGCGCACCAGGCTGAATGAAGCCGCCAGCAAACGCGGCATCAGCGTCAGCTATCCACGGTTGGAATTTTGCACTGACAATGGCGCCATGATTGCGTTTGCCGGTGCCATGCGCCTGCACGCCATGCAGGCAGTGAAACAAGATTACAGCTTCAGCATCCGTCCACGCTGGGATTTATCCGAGCTGGCGGCGCCAGCCTAATTTGCCGCCGTCACTTTTTGCCGAAGCGAGTCTCAGTGCCTGCCAGCAATTTTTCAATATTGGATTGATGGCGAATAATTAAAAACGCCGTCATCACGACAACAACCGCCACATACACGGGGTACGGCGACAAAAACTGCCAGGCAATCACAGGGGCCAGTACGGCAGCCACCAAGGCAGACAGGGAAGAAATGCGGCTGATTAAAAATACCGCCAGCCAAACCGCCACCACGCTCAATGCCAGCCAGCCGGAAAATGCAATCATCACACCTAGCGCAGTAGCAACCCCTTTACCGCCTTTAAACTTATGGTAAATCGGGTACAAATGGCCGATAAATACCGCCAAACCCACCAGCGCGACCACATCCATGAGCATGCCGGCCTGTAATGCCAACCATGTCGGTAACCAGCCTTTAAACGCGTCGCCCAGCAAAGTCAGAATCGCCGCAGATTTTTTACCGCTACGCGCCACATTGGTCGCACCAATATTGCCGCTCCCCACCGTACGCGGGTCAGGCAGGCGATACAGCTTGCTGATAATAATGCCAAAGGCAATCGACCCAATCAAATAAGCCGCCACAACCCACACCAGCGCCTCAATATCAAACCCAATTTCGTTCATGCTTTAAATTCCACTGAAATGCAGCCGCTTATGCCAGCCACTGCACGATGTTGTATGATGCCGAATCATACTGGATTCCGGCCTATGCGGAAATAAGAACAAGGAACAGCGCTGATGGATATTATCTTTCTCGAACAAGTAAAAGTGCAAACCAAACTCGGCGTACCCGACTGGGAACGCGCGGTCGCGCAGACTGTCATCCTGGATATTGAAATCGGCTATGACTTTAGCAAAGCCTGCCAGACCGATGCAATTGAAGACACCATCGATTACGGGCAAGTGGCTGCTCGCATCCGGGAAACATTAGCAGAGCACAGTTTTAAACTCGTTGAAGCGCTAGGCGAGCATGTGTGCCAGCTGATTTTGCAGGAATTTAAAGCGCAAAGTGTGAAGTTGAAAGTGAGTAAACCGGGGATATTGCCGGGGTTGAAGGCTTTAGGGATTCAAATTTACCGTGCAGCATAAATTCAAAGCCCCTTTCGCCTTTAGGCGAGTCACTTTCTGATGCTTGCCCCTCAGAAAGTAAGCAAAGAAGAGGGCACCCAGCCATCACGGCCTAACGGCTCCCTTGCGTTGCTCAAACTAGGACTTTCGTCCGTTGCTTTGCTGGACTTAGGCATAAGCCGGTCACGAAACTCGCCCTAGCAGCTTGCACACTACGCAAGCTGCCGCGGTGCTCAAACAGTCGCTCCCTCTACTCTTATTTTGTCTCCGCTACTCAGCGTGATGGAATGGGACTGATCTCGCCAAACTACCAATTATGAAAATTGATAGGAAGCATAATTCTTCTGGCTGATTGATAACGACTAGGAGCGGTGGCGCTCATTAGGTGTTAGGGGCCCCCATCTGCCGCGCCGAGCAACACAGGGTTGACGGGAGTCTTCGGCCATCGGCTGTCTGAGCTCCGCAACAAGCCACGTTTTGTGTGGCTTGTCAGGGCGAGTTTCGATGGACGCCCGGCAAGCCGAGTAGCACAGGATACAAGCGGAAGCTGGGGTGTCTTGTTCTTTGCCTTCTTTCTTATGGACAAGCATAAGAAAGAATGGTCGCCTAGAGGCGAAATAGATTCGCTCACAAAACAATCACCCGCGAGGATGATGCACCTTATGCAATTGCTGCAACCTCTCCCTAGCCACATGCGTATAAATCTGCGTGGTCGAAATATCCGCATGCCCCAATAACATCTGCACTACGCGTAAATCCGCGCCATGATTGAGCAAATGTGTAGCAAACGCATGCCGTAGCACGTGCGGACTGATATGTTGTGAAATGCCTGCCTGCAACGCATAGCGCTGGATAATATGCCAGAACGCATGCCGCGTCATGGCCGCGCCGCGTGTGGTGACAAACACGGCATCGCTCAAGCCACCTTTTAATATCTCTGGTCGCGCAATCGCCAGGTAGCGGTCTATCCACTCCGCCGCTTCCTGCCCCATAGGCACCAGTCTGGTTTTGCTGCCCTTGCCCGTCACGCGCACTACACCGTCTTGCGTGCTGACTTCGGCAATACTCACATTGACCAACTCCGAGACACGCAAGCCGCTGGCATATAACAACTCCAGCATGGCACGGTCGCGCAAACCCAAAGGCGTATTCACATCTGGCGCATGCAGTAAGTCTTCCACCTGCGACTCACTCAGCGTTTTGGGCAGTGATTTTGGCATCTTGGGCGCTTCAATATGCAGCGTCGGATCTTGCTTGATGAGGTTTGCCAGCAAGGCATAGCGATAAAAACGGCGCAGCGTGGCAATCAGGCGGTTGATACTACGGACTTTTACCAATGGAAAGCGGTGTGCCAAATACGCTTGCACGTGCTGTGACTGCACTTGCCACAACGTCAGCGCCTGTTGGCCACACCACTCGGCAAAACCCTTTAAATCATTGCGATAGCTGGATAAGGTATTCGCTGACAAGCCATCTTCGAGCCAAAGCTGGTCGATAAAGATATCGATCTCAGGAAACGTGACCAGTTGGGGCGAATATGGCGTTGCCACTAAAGAATTCTTTTTTTGCCGCATCTGATCACTTACTTGCGTCGCTGCTCATGTGCCAACAACCAGCGCTTGATTTCCAGGCCACCGTCTATGCCCTGCATAAAACCACCCAAGCCGTTGCTGGCGACAATACGGTGACAAGGATTAAACAAAGGCAAGGGATTGGCGCCACAGGCATTGGCGACTGCGCGCGGACCAGACTTTACCGCAGCGGCTAACTGGCTATAGGTGCGCGTTTCACCGACAGGAATCTCGCGCATGGCTTGCCAGACACGCTGCTGAAACGGCGTACCGCGCTGCGAGACAATCGGCTGCCAAACGTGGTCTGGATTCTCGAGATAAGCGGCTATCTGGTCAGCCACGGCTTGGGCGCGTGGATTAGGCTTATGCTTGACTGGTAAGGCATGCAGTAAAAACTGCAGCGTCTCACCAGCGTCATCACAGCGCACGCCAACGAAGCCAAAAGGCGCCGGGACCAAGGCATCAAGTTCATCATCAAGACTCTTCATCACCGTATTAAACTGTAATCTCGCCCAGGCTGCAACCAACACCAGTGTGTCATGGCAATAAAAAAGCCCTTCTGATGAAGGGCTTTTTTGTGCAACGTTTAAATTAACCGTTGTTTGCAGCGATGTCTTTCTCGCGAGCAACCAATTTTTCTTTAATACGTGCAGATTTACCTGAACGCTCACGCAAGTAGTACAGTTTAGCGCGGCGAACATCACCACGGCGTTTCACTTCGATAGAAGCGATTTGTGGAGAGTAAGTCTGGAATGTACGCTCAACGCCTTCACCTGAAGAGATTTTACGCACGATAAATGAAGAGTTCAGGCCACGGTTACGGATAGCGATGACCACGCCTTCGTAAGCCTGCACACGTTTACGCGTACCTTCAACCACGTTTACACCAACGATCACGGTGTCGCCTGGCGCAAAGCTAGGGATGGTTTTGTTTAAACGAGCAATTTCTTCTTGCTCTAACATTTTGATAATGTCTGCCATTTTGGTTCCTTTTAATTATAAAGTGACTCGTTCCTACTCGACCTCTTTGAGTAGCCTAGCCTCTTCCTTCGTCAACGGCCTTGCGGCCAATAAATCAGGGCGTTTAGCCCTGGTTAGCAGTAGCGATTGCTGTAATCGCCATTGTCTAATCTTTTCATGATGTCCGGAGAGTAATACCTCGGGCACCTTTAATCCTGCAAACTCTTCCGGGCGCGTGTAGTGCGGATAATCCAGCAGGCCATTCACAAATGAATCTTCCTGCGCCGAATCAGCATCACCCAACGCACCAGGCAATTGCCGGATAATTGCATCCAGCAGCACCATGGCGGGTAACTCACCACCACTTAATACATAGTCACCAATGGAGACTTCCTCATCCACCAGTGTATCCAGCACACGCTGGTCTACACCTTCATAGCGGCTGGCTAACAACACCAGCCCCTGACATTCTTTTAGCTGCAACACCTTTTCGTGCGTCAGCGGTTTGCCACGTGGTGATAAATGCATCACCCTAGGCGCAATCCCTTGCGCCTGCAAACGCGCTTTGGCATCACCAATGGCAGCAGTCAACGGCTCTGCCAGCATCACCATACCAGGACCACCACCATAAGGCCTATCATCGACCGTATGATGCACGTCCTGCGTATATTGGCGAGGATTGGTCAGTGTTAACTGATACAACCCGCGCTGTCTGGCACGGCTGGTAATGCCATATTCAGTCAGTGCTGCAAACATCTCAGGAAACAAACTGATGACTTCAATCTGCATCATGAGCTGCGCTTTCTTTAAAAATCAGCATCCCAATCCACCAGCACCGTCCCGGCTTTTATATTCACCTCTGGCACGGCATCGCTGGTAAACGGAATCAAGCGTTCACGATATTCTTCGCGCTGCTTGCCGTCTTTACCCTTGACACTGGTTGGCTGTGCTTCACGCACCACAATCACGTCATTGGCACCGGTTTCAAACACTTGCGTGATGTTGCCAAATGCCACACCTTCAGTGTTGGTCACACTCAGCCCAATCAAGTCAGACCAGTAATACTCGCCTTCCTCAGGCTCAGGCAGCGACTCACGCGGTACGGCGATTTGCTGCCCTTTCAAGGCAAACGCTGCATCGCGATCAGCGACACCCGCCAGCTTGATCAGCAACACATCATTGTGCAGTTTGGCTTGTTCAACTGTGACTTCACGCCAGTTGGGCGCTTTACCTACCCACCAGGCGTCGTAATCCAGCAGACCGTCCAGATACTCCGTATCCGGCACGACTTTAACCCAGCCATAAACGCCATATGGGGCGACGATGCGCCCCATTACGACCATGTTCTCAGACGCCATATAAACTCAGGCGCGGAAACAATTACTCAGCAGCTGGCGTTTCAGCAGCAGCAGCTTCAGCATCTGCTTTGGCTTTAGCGGCAGCTTCTGCAGCAGCGGCGTCAGCTTCAGCTTTCAACTTAGCAGCAGCTTCAGCGATTGCTTTTTCTTTAGCAGCTTCAGCTTTGGCAACTTCTTTAGCTTTAACAGCAGCCATGCCTTCAACGCCTTTGGCGTGGAATTTAACCAAGCGTGCCACGGTGTCAGACAGTTGCGCACCGTTGTCCACCCAGTATTGTGTACGTGCTTCATCGATACGCAAGCCTTCAGCGCCAGCGCGTGCAGATGGATTGTAGAAACCAACGCGCTCGATAAAACGACCGTCACGACGGTTGCGGGACTCTGCCACAACTACGCTGTAAAACGGGTTCTTTTTGGAGCCACCACGTGATAAACGAATAACGACCATAATCTTGTTCTCTTAAAATTGAATTTCTTTGCAGAAAGGCGCGGATTATACTTGATATTATCAAAGCATGGCAAGTGTTTTTCACGCACCAGAAGATGCGCCTACATAAGGCGTAGGGTCGGCCACCCCGGCTTGCGCGAAGCCAGCTTTGCGGAAACGACAGGAGTCACATACACCACATGCAGCGCCTTGCTGATTGGCCTGGTAGCAGGAGACCGTTAACCCGTAATCCAGCCCCAATGCATGGCCGCTGCGAATAATATCCGCCTTAGTCAT
Organism: Methylophilus sp. 'Pure River'; assembly: GCF_046765995.1. Taxonomy (NCBI): domain Bacteria; kingdom Pseudomonadati; phylum Pseudomonadota; class Betaproteobacteria; order Nitrosomonadales; family Methylophilaceae; genus Methylophilus; species Methylophilus sp. 'Pure River'. The sequence goes on from NZ_JBKOUE010000009.1 coordinate 29,806, forward strand.
ATCAATCAATGGCGCATGCACGGTAATGGTCTGACCTTCTACCGCCGCCTTGGTTGCCAGATTGGCCATCTGCTGGAAAGCTTTGACATATTCACCGCGACAGTCCGGGTAACCCGAATAATCCAGCGCATTGACGCCGATAAAAATATCACGCGCCTCTAGCACCTCCGCCCAGGCGAGCGCTAACGACAACATAATGGTGTTGCGCGCAGGCACATAAGTCACGGGAATGCCTTGCGTTTCCTGTTCAGGCACGGCGATATTGCTGTCAGTGAGTGCAGAACCGCCAAACAGCGATAGATCCAGTTGCACGGTTTTATGTTCAGCCGCACCCAGCGCAGTCGCTACGCGTTGCGCCGCCAACAATTCGACATTATGGCGCTGGTGATAATCCAGGCTCAGACAGTAGCAGTCATAGCCTTGTGACTTGGCAATGGCCAGCACGGTACTGGAATCCAGCCCGCCGGAGAGCAAAATCACGGCTTTAGGTTTTTGTGTTGCAAGCACGCTTAAACTCCTTGTTTCTCGCCCCAAAGGATTTTGTGCAATTGCAATTGCATGCGCACCTTGAGGTGATCCTGCAAAATCCAGCTGGCCAGCGTTTCGCCACTGACATCATGAAAACTCGGGGAGAATAACTGGTCACAGTGCGCAGGAAACGGCTGGGTTTCTAACATCTGCTTGGCCCAGTCAAAATCTTCGCGGCTGCAAATCACCCATTTCACTTCGTCACCGGCTTTGAGTAATGGTAAATTTTCCCAGCGGTTTTTCTCCACTTCGCCAGAGCCAGGCGTTTTAATATCCATCACCACTTTGACGCGGGCATCCACAGGCGCAATATCCATGGCGCCACTGGTTTCCAGCGACACCTGATAACCGGCATCACTTAAGCGGGTCAATAATTCGACACATGGCTTTTGCGCCAACGGTTCGCCACCCGTCACACAGACATAAGGCGTCCCATACGCGGCAATCTGCTGCATGATGTCATCCAGCGTCATATTGCTGCCACCTTTAAACGCATACTCGGTATCACAATACCCACAGCGTAGTGGGCAACCGGTCAGACGGATAAAAATAGTAGGCAGGCCAACGCGCGAGCTTTCGCCCTGCAAGGAATAGAAAATCTCGAAAATTCTGAGTGTGGTCATGAGGATGTAAAAAATAAACGGGCAGATATTGCTATCTGCCCGCTATTATCGCCGAAATAAAGTAATTTCAATAACGAAAATCTGCTATTTGATACTTTCCAACACCTTCAGGCGTTTTTGCGCACTTGGCGTCACTTCAGCCGACGGATAAGTTGTAACCAAGTCTTTCAAGGTCTTTTTGGCTGCAGGAATCTGTCCCAACTGAATCTGGCTATTCGCCAGGTTGAGCATGGCATTGGGCGCCAACGCATGCGAAGCATAGCTATCCAGAAACTTCTGCTGCGTTGCGGCAGACGATTTGTAGCTCTTCAATGCAAACTGGGTGTAACCCATGCCATACAGTGCATCAGGTGCCAGCTTGCTCGCCGCGTGGTTTTTCAAAAAAGCATCATAAGCATTAAATGCCTCTTTGTACTTACCTGCCTGGTTTAAAGACTCCGCCTCAGCAAACGCACTGGATTCTTGCTGTGAAACATCTGCTTTCGCATCAGTAGCACCGCCATTACTGCCAGATGATGTCACCGGCATTTGACCACTGGTCACAGACTGCGCCAGCGTTTCCAGCTTACGCACACGTGTATCAAGATCAGTGTATGAAGCACTTTGCTTGGTACGCATATCTTCCAGCTGATGGGTCACCACCTCAAGGTCGCCCTTGAGCTGCGCCACATCTTGCCTGATCTGTTCCAACTGGTTTTGCATATCCAGCAAGCCCTTGCCGTTAATCAGGGCTTCCAGGCTTTGCACGCGCCGATCCAGCGATTGCTGGGTACGCGTCAGGTCAGTGATGGCTTTTTGTTGCGCATCATGGTCAGACGTTTGCTTGTTTTCCAGTTCGAGGATCCGCTTTCTGGCCTCGGTATCGTCAAACAAAGCCGCGTGGCTGACAGTCGACACTGTCAGCCCCAGGGCGATCAAAGCAGCAGAAAGTCGCAAATTACTGACCTGCATAGACGATGTCTACGCGACGATCTTGCTGGAAGCAACCGTCATCTGCGCAGTTTTGTTTAGAACGCTCTTCACCGTAGCTCACGGTTTCGATTTGGCTATCGCTTACGCCCAATACATTCAGTGCGTTTTTAACGGCCACTGAACGACGCTGACCCAAAGCCAGGTTGTACTCGTGTGTACCGCGCTCATCGGTGTTACCTTGCAGCACCACTTTAGTTTGCGGGTGAGCAACCAGGTATTTAGCGTGGTTAGCCACCAATGCCTTGTACTCTTCACGAATCGCATCGCTGTCATAATCAAAGAACACTTGACGTTTAGCCAACTCAGCAGCGCTCAACTCATCTTTGCTGGTGTCAACATCCACTGTTTTGATATTGATTTTGTCTGTGCTGGCAGAGCTGTCAGCACCTGTGTTGCCTTGTGATTTAGCAATTGGGCGAGTCACGCTGGAATCTTCCACTTTTGCCGGGTTCATCGGGGTGCTTTTACAAGCAGTCAACACCAATGCAAGTGCTGCAACTGTCCAAATTGTCTTGTTCATACTTTCTCCTTAAAATGAGTGACTAAATAAATTGACCACGGATAGACTACTTGGGCGCTGCTTGTGCAGGCCCCCATGCAGGTTCACGAATATCTCCGCCCGCTTCTGACAAACGCTGCCTGACCAGACCATCCACAGTGACGGTCGCCAGCGTGCCTTTGCCGCCAACACGGGTTGCGTACATAATAGTACGCGAATTAGGGGCAAAGCTGGGCGATTCATCTTGCGAGCCGGTGCTGAGCACTTTGACATCGCCGCTGCCCAGGTCCTGCACAGCCACCTTGAATGCGCCGCCATCATTGCGGATATACGTCAGGTACTTACCGTCTGGCGAAAAGCGCGGACTCACATTATAACTGCCTTCAAATGTCACACGAGACGCTGAACCACCTGATGCAGGCACTTTATAAATCTGCGGGCGTCCACCACGGTCTGAACTGAAATAAATCGATTGGCCATCCGGTGAGAATGCAGGTTCGGTATCAATCGAACTGCTTTTCGTGACTTGCTGCAAATTGGAGCCATCAGCAGAGATGGTATAAATCTGCGAGTTGGCGCCATAAGTCAATACAACAGCCAGCTTGCTACCATCAGGTGCCCAGGCCGGCGCACTATTATTGCCTTTAAAGTTGGCAACCACTTTACGTTCGCCGGTATACAGGGACTGCACGAATACAATCGGCTTCTTTTTCTCAAAAGAAACATAAGCCATTTTGCTGCCATCTGGCGACCATGCCGGTGAAATAATCGGCTCATTGGATGACACCAGCGTTTGTGCATTAAAACCATCGTAATCTGCGATCTGCAAGGTGAAACGCTTGCCCACCTTAGTCACATAGGCAATACGTGTCGCAAACGCGCCTGGCTGACCGGTAAATTTTTCATAAATCTGGTCAGCAATCAAATGTGCCACATGGCGGTACTGGCTAGGTGAAACGGTATAAGTCAATTGCAACAAGGCGGTCTGGCGCAATACATCCATCACTTGCACAGAGACTTTCAAATTGCCACCCACTTGCTGCACCTCACCCAAGCTCAGGCCTTGCGCTTTCAGTGCGGTCCAGTCGGTATATTTGATTTGTGAAGCAGTTGTCGGCAACGCAGGCATGCCACTGGTATTGATAATGCGGAACATGCCGCTACCGCGCAGGTCGTTGCTGATAATTTCATGCAAACGGCTGCCGGATGGCACAGCGCCGGATTCAGCCATGGGCAAAATCGCGACAGGGACCTGGATCGCGCTACCGCCACTGATCTCGAGTTCCAGTGCGGCCTGGGCCGGAAGCGCAAACATCCAGACCAGTACGCCAGCACCGATGGTTTGAGACAAAAAATGGATCAACCCATTTTTAAGGTTTTGCATGGTCACAGTTTTATTCATTTTGGTTTGCTTATAGACAAGAATTATAACGAAAAGCGTGTTCAGCGTCATGGCTGTATTAGCTACGCGGCCTGAACTTCAAACGTATCTGATCCACCATCTTCTTGCGCGCGGCCGGATCATCAGGCATATCAAACGGTTTTGCCGCCAGAACGGCACGGATCACCGCATCATCACAGACGGCATCCCCCGAACCTTTAACCAGCTTGGGCATACCAGATATATCACCCGAATTGGTCATTTGTATGTCAACCAGCAGTTCCGGGTTGGTCACCGGACATAAACCAGAGTTCACATTGTTGCGAATCTTGCGGCTCATCAGCCCCATGTAATAGTTAAGCACAGAGGGATCAACTGCTGCTGCCGCAGCTGACTGCTGCGCATCCATATCCTGCTGACGCATGGCGTCCTGGATTTTTTTCAGCTTGTCTTCTTCCTCTTGCTTGCGCAGGGCTTCCTGAATTTTCTTCAGTTTCTCTTCCTGCTTTTTCTGCTCAAGTTCTTTCTTTTTCTCTTCATCCAACAGGCGCTTTTTCTCATCTTCCCGTTTTTTGAGTGCAATTTCCGCTTCTTGTTCCGCTTGTTTGACTTGCGGCTCCGGCGGCGGTGCTTTTTCCGGTGGTTTAGGCTCAGGTGGTTTGGGTTCTGGCTTAGGCTCTGGCGGTGGTGGCGGAGGAGGTGGCTCCACAGGTTTAGTCACCGCTTTGGAGGGCTGTTTGCTGGGCAAACTGTCCCATAATGTGGCCTCCATCACGCTCGGATTGACGTGCACGGCTTTCCAGTCGACCATAAAAATCATGCCCAGGAATAACAGCACATGCATGAGCACAGACAACACCGCTGCGCGTTTGCGTATGACCTGATCTTGTGGAGACAATGCGATTTTCATCTGTTTTAAATCACTGACTGCTTACTTCTCGTTCTGAAACAACAAGCCCACCTGATTGACCTGCGCCTGTTTCAGCAAGTCCATCACCGACACTACTTCACCATAAGGTGTATTCTTGTCGGCAGACACCACCACTGGCTTTTGCGCCTCAGCCAGGCGCTGACGGATCAATGCCAACATATCGTCACGCTGCATTTCCTTACCTTCCATGAGCACGGTGCCTTCTTTTTGCACAGTGATCACAATCGGGTCACCGCTCTGTTTAAGCGCCTGGCCGACTTTAGGCAATTCGACCATACCGGGATTAGTCATGGGGGCTGTCACCATAAAAATCACCAACAATACTAGCGTGACGTCGATGTAAGGCACGACGTTAATCTGGTTCATCATGCGCCGTTTACGCGTTCTGCTCATAGTGGTTCCGATCAGGCTCTACGTTGCAAAATGTTGGTAAATTCTTCGATAAAGCTCTCGTAGCGTACGGACAGACGGTCCACCCCTGCCGCAAAGCGGTTATAGGCAATCACGGCCGGAATCGCCGCAAACAGGCCGATCGCCGTTGCCACCAGCGCTTCAGCAATGCCTGGTGCTACCTGGCTTAATGTGGCTTGTGCCACGTTAGACAAGCCACGGAACGCGTTCATAATGCCCCACACCGTACCAAACAGACCGATGTAAGGGCTGACGGAACCGACCGACGCAAGGAATGGTAAATGCGAATCCAGGTAATCTAGTTCACGGTTATACGCGGCACGCATGGCGCGGCGTGTGGCTTCCATCACGTCACTCACTTCAGTATCTTTTTGCTGTTTGTAGCGAATAAACTCCTTGAGACCCGCCTGGAAAATACTGGCCATGCCTTGTGGCGTTTTCCTGCCTGCAGTAATGCGCTCATACAATTCGTTCAAGTCACCACCGGACCAGAACTGGGCTTCAAACTGGTCGACATTTTCATTGGCAGCCTTTAATGAAAACACTTTAATGAAGATATACCACCAGGAGACCAGCGAGGTCAGCAGTAGGATCAGCATGACCAGTTGAACTGGCAAACTGGCCCCACTCACCAGGGTAAAAATCGACATATCGTTCGCTACATTCATGAAGACTCCAGTGCAATTTTGAGTCGGGCCGGAATACCCGTTGGTTTAAATGAATCCGCATCGACGCAAGCCACCTTGACCTGCGCCTCTATTAACATCGTTTCGCCACACATGATCTGCTGCTGGCAGCTAAAACTGCCCCGCTTCATCTCGATCAAGCGTGATACTACCTGTAACTGGTCATCCAGCCTGGCTGGTTTTTTAAATTGCAGTTGCATGCTGTGAACCACAAACAGCACCTGCTCTTGTTGCTTTAACGCAGCCTGGGCAAAACCCGCCGCCCGCAACCATTCTGTCCGTGCGCGCTCCATAAAGTTCAGGTAGCGGCTGTGATAGACCACGCCGCCCGCATCGGTATCTTCATAATACACACGCACCGGGAACACAAACATATTACTGCCCGGCCTCTTGCCACAACTCGCCAGACACCATGCTGGCAGGCGCTTTGAGGCCAAAATGCTGATAGGTCATCAGCGTCGCAACACGACCGCGCGGCGTACGCATGAGATAGCCTTGCTGAATCAAATAAGGTTCCAGCACATCCTCTATCGTATCGCGCTCTTCGCCAATGGCCGCCGCCAGGTTATCCAGGCCGACAGGACCGCCACCAAATTTTTCTACCACCGCTTGCAGCAACTTGCGGTCCATCACATCCAACCCTTGCTGGTCGACATCGAGCATCTTCAGCGCGGCATCCGCCACTTTGTCCGTCACCACGCCATCGGATTTTACCTGCGCATAATCACGCACGCGGCGCAGCAAGCGGTTAGCAATACGCGGCGTGCCACGCGCACGACGGGCAATTTCAGAAGCACCGGCCTGCTGCATCTCGACTTCAAGCAAGCTGGCAGAGCGGCTGACAATCTTGGCCAGCTCGTCGTGGCTGTAAAACTCCAGGCGGGCGACGATGCCAAAACGGTCACGTAAAGGATTGGTCAGCATGCCGGCACGCGTAGTGGCGCCCACCAGCGTAAACGGTGGCAAATCCAGGCGCACACTGCGTGCGGCCGGACCTTCACCAATCATGATATCCAGCCGGTAATCTTCCATGGCCGGGTACAGAATCTCTTCGACCACTGGGCTTAAACGGTGGATTTCGTCAATAAACAGGACATCGTTAGGTTCAAGATTGGTCAGCAGGGCGGCCAAATCGCCTGCGCGTTCCAGCACAGGGCCGGAAGTCATGCGCAGATTGACGCCCATTTCTTTGGCAATAATATGGGCAAGTGTGGTTTTACCAAGGCCAGGTGGGCCGAACAACAGCACATGATCCAGCGCTTCCTGACGGCCACGGGCGGCATTGATGAAGATTTCGAGTTGACCACGTGCTTTTTCCTGCCCCACATACTCATCCAGCACTTTGGGGCGCAACGCACGTTCCAGCGCTTCTTCTTGGACGCTGGCAGTGGCAGGAGCGACGAGTCTATCGGTTTCAATCATGGGTGGTCGGTAATGAAGTGCAAAGCAAATTTAGTCAACGCAAAACCTCATTGCCGGTCACTAAAGAGGTAAGTTATTTTTTGTGATGATACCATGCGGCGTTTGACTATTACAGACCATGGCGCATGCGCGTGATGTCTCACTTGGCCAGATACTTCAAGGCCTGGCGGATGCCATCACTGACGCTGACACCAGGCTCCAGCAATTTGACGGTCGCAGACGCTTCACGCTCGTTGTAACCCAATGCCACCAGCGCATTGAGGATATCGTCGGTGGCTGCTTTAGCCGAAGGTTGCGCCGAGGTAGAGCCGGTCACCACAAACTTGTCCTTAAGCTCAAGCAGTAAACGCTCGGCGGTTTTTTTGCCGATGCCAGGGATGCGTGTCAGCATGGAAACTTCTTGCTGGCTGACTGCCAGCATTAAATCATTGACGCTGACGCCACTGAGGATGGACAACGCGGATTTGGCGCCTATACCATTGACCTTAAGCAATTGCTTGAAAGTGTTTTTCTCCTGCTCACTGCCAAAGCCATACAGTAATTGCGCATCTTCGCGCACCACCATATGGGTCAATATCTGTACCGGCTGGCCCAACTCAGGCAAGTTATAAAAGGTGCTCACGGGCACCTCCACCTCATAACCGACGCCATTGCAGTCAATCACAATCAAAGGCGGTGATTTTTCCAGCAATTTTCCCTGCAAACGCGCAATCATACCAATCTTCCATTTCTGACTCTAAATCCGGTGGTAGCCAATGCACCCAGGCCCTGCCCGCCATGCGCATGACAGATGGCGCAAGCCAGGGCATCGGCTGAATCAGGACTAGGGGTGGCAGGCAATTTGAGCAAGCGTTTGACCATCTCTTGCACCTGTTCCTTTTGGGCATGGCCATTACCGACCACAGACTGCTTGACTTGCAGCGCCGTGTATTCTGCCACCGGCAATTGACGGATCACCGCCGCTGAAATCGCCGCGCCACGCGCCTGCCCCAGCAACAAGGTCGATTGCGGGTTGACGTTCACAAATACTTTTTCAATTGCCACTTGCGTCGGCTGGTAAGTGGCAATCACTTCAAACAAACCATCCAAAATGACTTTGAGACGCTCAGGCAAGGCTTCTTTTTCCGGCTCGCCTTCTGCACTTTTTTTAGCTGAAGCGGTTTTAATCACGCCACTGGTGACATACGATAACTTGCCATCCACGGCTTCAATCACCCCGAAGCCAGTGATCCTCAAGCCGGGGTCTATGCCCAGTATGCGTTGTACCGCCATCAGCAGTTTTCTGAACACATGCCAGCAGCGAACCGCATCAATTAAGCCTCTTCGATCACAGCAGAGGTGTACACATCCTGCACGTCATCCAGGTCTTCCAGCATGTCGAGGATTTTCTGCATTTTGACGGCATCATCGCCAGTGAACACCACTTCATTCAGTGATTTCATTGTGACTTGCGCCATCACGGCTTTAAGCCCAGCGGCTTCCAGCGCCTCTTTGACGGTCACGAAATCACCCGGTGCAGTGACCACTTCAATACTGCCATCTTCGTCGGTAATCACGTCTTCCGCGCCCGCTTCCAGCGCCACTTCCATCACCGCATCTTCTGACACGCCTGGCTCAAACACCAATTGCCCACAGTGCTTGAACATGAATGCCACGCTACCATCGGTGCCCAGGTTGCCGCCGTGCTTGGTCAGGGCGTGACGCACGTCCATCACCGCGCGCTGGCGGTTATCAGTCAGGCAATCAATAATAATGGCCGCACCGTTGATGCCATAGCCTTCATAACGGATTTCCTCATAATTCACACCTTCCAGTTCGCCCGTGCCTTTTTTAATCGCACGCGTGATATTGTCAGAAGGCATATTCTCTTCTTTAGCCGCAGCCACTGCCGCACGCAAGCGCGGATTCATGGCGGTATCGCCGCCGCCCATGCGGGCAGAAACCGTGATTTCCTTGATCAGCTTGGTGAAGATTTTGCCGCGTTTGGCGTCTTGACGGCCTTTACGATGCTGAATATTGGCCCATTTACTATGCCCAGCCATAGTGCTTCCTTGTATTTTTTAACAACGTTGTTGAGGTAATTTAAGCCGCTGATTTTACCACAGCCGCCCGATCACCAAACGACCGTCGCACATAACAAAAAAGGCCTGACATTGTCAGGCCTTTTATACGAACTGGCTTTGGGTTACTGGCTTTTACCGTAACCGGGCCGCATCATCAGGATGGAAATCAGGCTGAGCGAAAAGATAATCAACGCCATCCCTGTCATTTCCATATGATCCGGTACTTCGTTCAACTGTATCCAGGCCGCAATGACACCAATCACCGGTGCCAGCATGGACGCCATACTCGCCACCCCGGCGGGCAACCGTTGCAAGGCAAACAGCCACAACAACCAGGCCAGCGCGCCACACAGCACCACGTTAAACAACACCGCGCCGATCAGGTACGTTGACCAGTCTATCGGCGGCGCAGGCACCAGCCAGGCGATCAGCACCATGGGCAATGAACCCAGCAACATCGGCCATGCCGTCAGGTTGATCAAATCCAGCGTCGGATGGCGCCTGTGCAACTGTTTGGTCATGATGGCAGACAACGCCCATGACACGCCAGACAACACTGCCAGCAACATACTGAAACTATCGGCACGGATATGTAGCGGATCAAAAATAAACAGCATGCCCAACACTGCAGCAATCACCGCCAGCCACTGCCAACCGTGTACCCGCTCGCCCAGCATCGGCCAGGCAAACAGCAGGGTCCAGAACGGCATGGTATAAGTCAGCACGGCAGTTTTACCCGCGCCCCCCTCTACCAGGGCCCACATAAGCACACCGGTAAAGCCGACGTTTTGCAAAATACCCAACAGCAGCATGGTCGGAAACTCGGTTAAGCCCATCGGGCGGCGCGTCACATACAACACCAGGAACAACACCAGCGCACCAAAAAACGTACGCATGGCCGCAAACTGGAACGGTCCGGCATATTGCAGCGCGCTCTTCATCACCACCCAGTTATAACCCCAGATGATGGTGAGTACGAGCAAGGCCGTTAAAGCCTGCGAGCGTTGTTTGATCAGTTGATCCATAAACCCTGTTCCATAGAAGTATGTGACGTGTGTATTAGTTCCAGATATGTGTTACAGCCAGCCACTGGCCATCGGCTTGTTTCTGGAAAACGACTTGTACGTTGCCGCCAAACTGTTGTTTGACGCCATCTTCGCCGATCAAGGCACCTGCCCAATTACCGGTTTGTGTCGCCAGGGCATCCGTCACAACGGCCTCTTTCATGGTCAGTGCATGTTCAATCACGCCTGCCTGAATCAAGCCACCGAAGAAATCTGCAATCGCTTGACGTCCTTTGACTGGGGCACCAGCTGGTGCTGGCATCACAATCGCGTCTTCAGCATACAAGGCACCAATTGCCTGGGTATTTTTGCTATTAAAAGCCGCATCAAATTGCTGATTCAAAGCGATCAAGGTATCAACTACTGTTGCCATGGTGTTACTCCTCTTTAAAAATTGCGAAATTATTGATTAAAATCCCAGGCAGACATCCCTTGGTCTATCACACCTAAAATACTTTGCAGATCGTTGCGCTGGCTTTCTGATAACCCTTGCATACACAGGCGCAAGCGTGTGTAGTAGTCAGGCATCACGGCATCCAGCTTGGCCTGGCCCGCCGCGGTGAGGCGGATTTTCACGCTACGCCTATCTTCTAGCACAGCCACACGCTGCACCAGGCCCACTTGCTCCAAACCATCCAGCAAGCCCGTCATGGTCGCCCGGGTGACGCCAAGCTTCTCAGCCAAGGTAGAAGGCGTGGACGTCAGGTCGGCTTCACGCATGAGCAGGATCAACACCCACCAGCGCCCTTGCAACAAGTCATGCTTGCTCAGGCAAGCATCGAGCGCAATGGATAAATCCGTCGCCACCCGCAACAACATGAGGAAACCGGCAATAGCAGTGACGTCTGCTGCGGGGTACCGTTGGGCAAACCGCTGCAAGACTTCTTGGGTAGGGAGATCTCTAAGTTGCAACATAATTAGCCACATTATAGTTAGCTGGCTAATTATGTCAAGAGGTGAAATAAAATGAAACAAATATGTTACAAACTAGCACATCGGTGTATATTAACTATCCGTGCCCGATGAAAGGAGGAAGTCATGAAGACACTTCAACAAGTACTCGCTCATAAAAAACACCAAGGCATCATCAGCATTGCGCCCAACCGGCCGGTGTATGATGCACTGGTCATCCTGGCGGAATACCAGATCGGCGCCCTGGCCGTGATCAAGGATGGGGAATTGGTAGGCATCTTCTCCGAACGCGACTATGCGCGCGAGATTATCCTCAAAGGCCGCTCATCCAAAACCACGGCCATCAGTGAAGTGATGACCGAAAAGGTCATTACTGGCAAGCCCACAGAACTGGTCGAATCAGCCATGAGCACCATGCTGGATAAACGCATCCGCCACTTACCGGTACTAGACAATGGCAAGATGCTGGGCATGCTGTCTATCGGCGACATCCTCAAGGAAACCATCAGTTACCAGCAAGAGCTGATCAAGCAACTGGAAAGTTATATCCACAGCTAGCCGATCCAATAAAAATAAAGGGGAGCTATGCTCCCCTTTATTTTTATTGCCCATCCCTTACAAATACCTGGCCACCATCGCGTTATCCAGCACGCTGGCGGCGATAGGCAGCTTGACGAAATGCCCACTGCCAGCAGCCTGCTGTACAGGCGTGCCGCGCTTATCAAACAATTGCTCCACCACAATATCGCGATTGCCGCTGGGGTGGATTAATTGCAACTTATCGCCCACGGCAAACTTATTACGCGCCTGAATGGAGGCCAGCCCACGTTCAGCATCGTAATCTACGACATCACCGACATACAAACTACGGTTGGCGCTGGAATGCCCTTGTACATAATTCTGGTGCTCAGCGGTATGGTGGCGCTGGTAGAAACCATCGGTGTAACCACGGTTAGCCAGATTTTCCAGCTCGCCGAGCAAGCGCCAGTCAAACGGGCGCCCCGCCACGGCATCATCAATCGCCTGACGATAGTTCTGGCTGGTGCGAGCCACGTAGTAACGTGACTTGGTACGGCCCTCGATCTTGAGCGAATCCACGCCCAGCGCAATCAGTTTTTCCACATGCTCAATCGCACGTAGGTCTTTACTGTTCATGATATAGGTGCCATGCTCATCCTCCATCATCGGCAGCAGCTCGCCGGGGCGGCCCTTTTCTTCAACCAGGTAGACCTGGTCGGCGGCCGGATGGCGTGGCAAGGAACCACAAGAAGACAAGCTGGATTTCTCCATTTCCGCCTGAAAATCAAACTCTTTCAAACGGATCACGCCTGCTGCATCCGGCTGCGCATCATGCACCTTGTAATCCCAACGGCAACTGTTGGTACAGGTGCCCTGGTTAGGGTCACGCGAATTGAAATAGCCAGACAATAAACAACGGCCTGAATAGGCAATACACAAAGCGCCGTGTACAAACACTTCCAGCTCCATCTCCGGGCATTCCTGGCGGATTTCGGCAATTTCATCGAGGGATAATTCACGTGACAGAATCACGCGCGTCAGCCCCATGCGCTGCCAGAATTTGACCGAGGCGTAATTGACCGCGTTGGCCTGCACAGATAGATGAATAGGCATTTCCGGCCATTGCTCGCGCACCATCATAATCAGGCCAGGGTCGGCCATAATCAGCGCATCCGGTTGCATGGCGATCACCGGTACCATGTCACGCATATAGGTTTTTACCTTGGCGTTATGCGGCGAAATATTGCTGGCAACAAAAAACTTTTTGCCGCGCGCATGCGCCTCCTGGATACCAATCGCCAGATTCTGCATCGAAAAATCATTTTCACGTACCCGCAGACTGTAGCGCGGCTGACCGGCATACACCGCATCCGCACCATAATCAAACGCCGTACGCATGCGATCCAAGTCGCCAGCAGGGGCTAATAACTCAGGAGACTTCATTACCGTATTTCCATTTCAACACGCAGTATTTGCATTTACTCACCGATAATTTTCACCAGCACACGCTTATTGCGGCGACCATCAAACTCACCGTAAAAAATCTGTTCCCAAGGGCCAAAGTCCAGCTGGCCTTCAGTAATCGCCACCACCACCTCACGGCCCATGATCTGGCGCTTGATGTGCGCATCTGCATTGTCCTCGCCGGTATCATTGTGACGATAACCGCTCACAGGCTCATGCGGGGCCAGCTTTTCCAGCCACACTTTGTAGTCATGGTGCAGGCCACGCTCGTCGTCGTTAATAAACACACTGGCAGAAATATGCATGGCGTTGATCAGTACCAGGCCTTCTCTGACGCCACTTTCGCGTACACATGCCACTACATCCTGCGTAATGTTCTTGAAATCCATACGCGCGGAAATGTTAAACCACAGCTCTTTACGAAAACTCTTCATCTTGTCCCCTTTCCTAAAGCGGTTATTTTAGCACCGGGATTAAACTGTCATTTGCCATAAAACAAAAAAGGCCTCTATAAAGAGGCCTGATCTGCAACATTTCATCTAGCTGTGTACATCAAGACTTTGCGTAAAAGTTTTACCTTCATTATCCGTCGCCACGACTTCCAGCTTGCCCGGTGCATCCGGAATAAAACTGAATTTCATATAAGGATCTTCACTGGTTCCCACACCCACATCCACCGTCATCACCTCTTTACCGTTGTAGGTAAAAGTCGTTTTATTGATATAAAACGCTGGCACATACCCTTGGGAGACCAAGTCGCGCTGTAAGCCTGTGCGCATGACGTGGCGGATATTAAAGGTGGCCGTCGCCGCCTCACCAAACTTGGGTGCATCTACATTTAATTTGATTTTACCGGCCGCGGCCCGCACTTCAGCTTCATTATTATCCACGGTACCACCACAGCCGCCCGCGGCGCGGATTTCACGCTTGCCCATATACAGCTTGCCATCAGCGGTTTCACCAATCAGGCGCACAAAAGAATCCGTTTCCTGGCGGATACGGGTGGCCATCTGGAAACCATTCAACATATCGGTCAGGTGATAGGTAGACGCCAGTTGAATCGGGTTAGCATCCACAATGACATACAGTTTTTTTAGCACCACGCCATTGGCGGCGGCCTTGTCATAAATCAGCGTGACCGGCACTTGCGCCCCACTCTCGGCGCGGCGCGGCGCTTCAATTTTCAGGAAATCAACCTCCTGAATCTCACGCTTTGGAAAAAATGCTTCTTTAACGACGGCCCATAATTTGGGATCGGCTTCCGCATGCGCCTGTCCGGCCATGCCTAACACCACCACCCCCAACATCATCATCCATACTTTTTTCATGATCTTCCCCGTATTCACATAATTGATTTTGATCTGCATGAAAATAATTGTCTAACGAATGCCTGACGTCAATATGTGATGCACATCACACTAGTCCTAGGCCAGTTTGCTCGGGTCACCTGAAGGCCGCATCTCGTAATTGGGATCGGCGTATTCAGCAAAATTCAATTCCACGCCATTACCCGCCGGGTCACGCATATTAATCTGGCGGATACCATTCGCCAGGATACGTGTGGTGTATGTCACCCCGCGCGCCTGCAGATTGGCTTCCATCGCATCCATATCGTTACAGTTAAATGAGACATGGTCATAGGTGCCATGCACATGCAGTTGCGGCGGCTCGGCCGTTTTATACTCAGCCAGGTGTACCACAGCCTGCCTGCCAATATAGAGCCAGTAGCCATAAGTCGTACTGGCCACCCGTTTACCTACCGTCAAGCCCAACACGTCGCAATAAAAGTCACGCAACAAATGCATGGTGTCGCGATCGGTGCGAAAGTTGACGTGATCAATTCCTGTCAATGGCATGATTTTCCAATCTAATTAGTGCCGTATCAAAAGTGTGTGCAAAGCGTCTGCGCAATATAGTACAAAAATCAGTGTCCTTCAAATTGACACAGGACAAATGGTTGGACGCCGCTCGCCTGCAAATGTTGCAAGCCGCCCAAGTCGGGCAAATCAATGACGAACCCGGCATGCTCGACGACACCACCCAACTGACGTATCAACGCAACCGCAGCCAGAGCCGTCCCACCGGTTGCAATCAAATCATCAATCAGCAGTGTTTTTTCGCCAGCAGTAATCGCATCCTGATGTATTTCCAGTGCATCTTCACCATACTCCAGCGCATAGCCTTGTGAAATGGCGGCCGCAGGCAACTTGCCTGGTTTACGCACTGGTACAAACCCGAGCCCAAGCTTGCTCGCTAAAGCAGCACCGATAATAAACCCACGCGCCTCAATACCGACCACTTTATCCAGGGCAATATCGGCATAATGCAATGCCAAGGCATCAATGGTGGCATTAAAAGCGGCAGCATCCTTGAGCAAGGTCGTGATATCACGGAACTGGATGCCCGCTTTGGGGTAATCTGCAATGGTGCGTATATAACTGCGGATATCCATCATGCGCCCATCCCTTCAAGCAAGGCATTCAATCCAATAAAAAACGCGCCTACCCCATGGTAGACGCGCTTTGTTTCTTGACTCTGGCCGGTCGACCAAGCCAATCGGCTTAGTTGCCTGCGACGTTCTGCTGGCGCACGCGGATATGCAGGTCGCGCAACTGTTTCTCGTCCACCTCGTTTGGCGCATTGGTCATCAGACATTGTGCACGCTGGGTTTTCGGGAAAGCAATCACGTCACGGATAGACTCGGCACCGGCCATCAGCGTCACCAAGCGGTCCAGGCCAAACGCCAGGCCACCGTGTGGAGGCGCACCGTATTGCAAGGCGTCCAGCAGGAAGCCGAATTTCTCTTGTGCTTCTTCCTTGCTGATTTTCAATGCATCAAACACTTTAGACTGGATGTCTTGTTTATGGATACGTACAGAACCGCCACCCACTTCCCAGCCGTTTAACACCATGTCATAGGCTTTAGACAAACAGGCACCTGGATTGCTGACCAGTAAATCTTCGTGGCCATCTTTAGGCGCAGTGAACGGGTGATGCAAGGCCACCCAGCGGTCAGCCTCTTCATCATGCTCAAACATCGGGAAATCCACCACCCACAATGGCGCCCACTGGCGACCATCGACATGACCTTTTTCATGACCGACTTTTGTGCGTAAAGCACCCAGCGCTTCGTTCACGATTTTGGCTTTATCGGCACCAAAGAATACGATGTCGCCGTTTTGTGCGCCTGTACGCTCAATAATGGCTTGCAGCGCATTGACGTGAATGTTTTTCACAATCGGGCTTTGCAGGCCTTCTTCATTCAATTTGGTGATGTCATTGATCTTGATATAAGCCAGGCCTTTGGCACCGTAGATTTTGACAAACTCGGTGTAGGCATCGATTTCTGAGCGGCTGATCGCCGCGCCATTAGGCACGCGGATCGCCGCCACACGGCCACCCGCCATATTGGCGGCTCCGGCAAACACTTTAAAGTCGACATCTTTCATCACATCGCTAAGCTCAGTGATTTCCAGTGTCACGCGCATGTCTGGCTTATCTGAACCGTAACGGTTCATCGCTTCAGAGAAAGGCATGCGTGGGAATTTGGCAGGCAGATCCACATCCTGAATTTTTTTCAACATGCGACGGATCATCTCTTCGACGATGTCCATGATTTCATTTTCTTCCAGGAAGGAAGTTTCAATATCGACCTGGGTAAATTCTGGCTGGCGGTCCGCACGCAAGTCTTCGTCACGGAAGCACTTGGTGATCTGGAAGTAACGGTCAAAGCCGGACACCATCAGCAATTGCTTAAACAACTGCGGCGATTGCGGCAATGCAAAGAACATGCCGTGATGTACACGGGATGGCACCAGGTAGTCACGTGCACCCTCAGGTGTCGAACGTGTCAGCATCGGTGTTTCAACTTCGATAAAACCGTTGTCATCCAGGTAATCACGCAGGTTTTTCGCCACTTTGTAACGCAGCATCAGGTTTTTCTGCATGGCCGGGCGACGCAGGTCGATATAACGATGCTCCAGACGCACGGTCTCGGTCAGGTTGTCGTCATCCAGCATAAACGGTGGCGTCAGTGAGGCGTTCAACACTTCAATTTCAGTCGCCAGCATCTCCACTTCGCCAGTAGGCAAGTTCGGGTTGACGGTACCTTCTGGGCGCGCACGCACTTTACACACCACACGCAAGACAAACTCGCTACGTACGGTTTCAGCAATCGCAAATGCGTCTTTGGTATCCGGGTCAATCACAATTTGCGCCAGGCCTTCGCGATCACGCAAATCAATAAAAATCACGCCCCCGTGGTCGCGACGACGGTGGGCCCAGCCACACAGTGTCACAGTTTGTCCAATATGTTCGCGGTTCAGGTGACCGCAATAATGTGTACGCATCATAATAATTTTATAAAGTTAAAGGTGTGTTGCGGTTAATGATGTTTAGGCAAGGGCGCCACTGTACCCATGCTGATGATGTATTTCAAGGCCTGATCCACACTCATATCGAGTTCCACGACATCGGACTTGGGCAGCATGAGAAAGAACCCAGAAGTCGGGTTAGGCGTGGTCGGTACATAAACGCTGACATATTCGCCCTGCAAGTGATTAGCGACATCACCACCGGGCGTGCCTGTTAAAAAGGCGATCGTCCATGAACCCTGGCGCGGATACTCAATCAACAGCGCCTGACGGAAAGCATTGCCGGAATCAGAAAACAGGGTGTCAGACACTTGCTTGACGCTGGAGTAAATGGATTTCACCACCGGCACGCGGATCAACAACCCTTCCCACAACTCAATCAACTGCTGGCCGAAAATATTGGTCGCCACCAGGCCAGTCGCCAGCACAATCGCCACGGTCAATATGACGCCAAAGCCAGGAATATCGACACCAAGCAAAGCTTCCGGGCGCCAGGCAACCGGCAGCAACAGCAGGCTTTGGTCCAGCGTTTGCACTAAAGTTTTAAGCACCCACACCGTAATAAATAATGGGACCAGCACCAGCAAACCTGTAATGAAATATTTTTTCATGCGTCTTGTTTTTTTAATGGCAGGCACAGCCTGGGTTGCACTTGGCAGCACTCTCTGTGCTGGCAGACTCGGCAGGTTTAGCGCTGGAGGCAGACTGACCGTTTTTGAAGTCAGTGGCATACCAGCCACTACCGCTCAACTGAAAATTAGGGGCAGATACCTGCTTGCTAAAGGTCTCTTGCGCGCACTTGGGGCACGCCTCCACAGAGGGCGCGGACACCTTGCGCATCAGCTCTTGCTGGTAACCACACGCTGTACATTGAAAATCGTAGATAGGCATTTGTTAACACAACCTGAAGGGCAACTTGCTGGAAAAATTTCACCAAGTGCAAATTATACCTGATTCGCGTTACAAATCATCAAAAGCACGGCTGATGTATTTGAATTGAAAAGACTTTAAAGGAGCACGACATGCAACAACTCTCACTCAAACTACCCTTTATGCTGAGCATGCTGTTTTTTCTGGGATTCGCCAGCCGCGACCTCAACATCCATCACACCATGCTGACATTTAACAGCCAGACACCATCCAACAAAATGGTGACCTTACACCTGGCAGATTTGCTCTACGCCGAGCCGACACTCAAAATCAGAAAAGTGAAATAAGGGCCGCACTACCAGCACACAGCCTTAGAGCTGCGCGTCGTAAGCAGCCTGATCCAGCAAAGACGCCACACCGCTCGCATCGGGCGCCAGCTTGAATATCCAGGTGGTGTACGGATGGTCGTTGATCTTTTCCGGCGAAGAGAGCGCCTCTTCATTGACCGCTTGAACCACTCCTGTCAGCGGCGCATAAATATCTGAACCTGTTTTAACGGATTCAATCAAGCCGCAGACACTGAATTGCTGCACGGATTGGCCCACTTTGGGCGGATCCACAAACACCACATCACCCAGCATATTCTGCGCATAATCGGTAATCCCAACCAACCACGCCCCATCTTCGGACTGGGCCGCCCAGGTGTGGTCTTTAGAAAAGAAGTATTTCAAGCCTGCTGACATATGATTTAAAAATCAAAAGTTTAGTGGATAATTATTGTGCCACAGTCTGCGAAACGCACCAAAACTTATTCAGACCGGCCAAAAAAACTGTTTAATTTTTTACACTAAAAAATTGCGATAAGTGATTGACTCTGAATAATAACTAAGCAATAATGAATCGGGTTTTCGGAAGGTTGATTATGAGTTTTTACAAGCATTGTCTTAAAGTGTTGCTAATGTGTTCCATCGCTTTCGCACCTGCGGGTCAAGCCATAGCAAAGTCACCTTCTAAAAAACAGACCGTTTCCGCGGCCAAAAGTAAAAAATACAGCACGCGATCTTCACAATATCGTGTCAATCCAGAAAAAACCAAATCCATGCGCCCGGTTAAACTCCATGCGCATGCCAGAAAATCAGCCAGGCCTGCGATTGATGCAGAAATGTTTGATTCATTTCAGGGTAAGTCTGGTAGCAATGGCAATCTATCCATCGCCTCCACCAAAGCCTTGGTGATGAACCAGAACACGCACGAAATCATCTACTCCAAAAACCTGGATACGCCGACTCCGATCGCCTCAGTCACCAAGCTGATGACTGCCATGGTCGTGCTGGATGCAAAATTAAACCTGAATGACCAGGTCTCCATTACCGATATGGATGTGGATTACCTGAAAGGGACCTCTTCACGCCTGCCAGTGGGCACTACCATGACACGCGAAGACATGCTGAACCTGGCCTTGATCGCCTCAGAAAACCGCGCCGCTTCTGCATTAGCCACCAATTACCCGGGCGGCAAAGCACGTTTTATTCAGGACATGAATGCCAAAGCAGCCAGCCTGGGCATGATGAATACGCACTTTGAAGACTCTACCGGCCTGACCAGCAACAATGTATCCACGGCCATGGACCTGGCCAAAATGGTACACGCGGCTTACCAATATCCGCTGATTCGTCAAATCACGACCACTTCCGACTACGACTTGAATGTGGGCAGCAGACGTCAACCGATACACTTCCACAACACCAATGCATTGGTGCGTGAGAGCACTAACAGCAGTTGGGAAATCGGCCTCTCCAAAACCGGCTACATCAGTGAAGCTGGCCGCTGCCTGGTGATGCAAGCCACGATCGCAGGCGAACCATTAATCCTGGTATTGCTGGACTCCGTTGGCAAACTGACCCGTATCGGCGACGCCAGACGCATTAAAAAGTGGATGGAACACAACTACAGCACCCTGAGCTCACAAAACGACGGTGGCATTGTGCTGACAGGTCTCTCAATGAGCAAAACACTGGGCGACGAAGCCAACTAATCACTGCACAGATTCAAATAAAAAACCCGCGATATTCGCGGGTTTTTTATTTGCTGATTCTTATCACTAAAACAATCAAACTAATGTTCAGCGCCATCAAACTCAGGATCATAGCCCTCAGTGATCGCCGCTTTTTGTTTGTGCTCTTTCCACTGCTTGCGCAACACTTCTTTTTTCTCAGGGCTTAAGCTCTGGAACTGCTGATAACGCTTGCGCGCATTTTCGCGCTCATACGGCGTCATGCGACTCCATTTCACCAGTTGATGCTGAATACGCTGTTGTTTTTGCGCATCCATTTTGGGGTACTCTTTGGCAATATCCAGCATCTTCTCACGCTGCCACGGGCGTAAGGTATCCCACTCGCCACCCAGCGGCGATAACACAGCGCGCTGCTGGTCAGTCAGGTGCGACCAAGTCACATTGGCCGCAGGATCAGCAGGGGATAAATCATTTTTGATCGCACCAATATCTGCCATGGCGAGCCAGCGCTGACCGGACTCAGCATCAGCCGCGTTCACATTGACTGGCGCACACATCAACCACACCACCAACCCTAATAACACAGAATGATTTCGCATCATTTCTCATTGTTCCATTGACACATTATTCTCTTCATCACGCCCAGCATTTGCTTTTATCCAGCCTGGCCACTTAAATATTTTCTGAATATTGCCAAGCATCAAATCCGCTATCAACAAAGGCCTCGACCGGCAAATCATCGCTCAGCAACATGGCATCATCGTTATGGCTGGCTGAAAGGACGAATAGGCCAACCGCAAAAAATACAGATAAGGCGGCCATACCAGCCACGCGCGGGTGGCCAAAAGATGCCCAGGAAAGCGCATCGGCCCAGGCATGCCCAGACTGGCTTGATTTGACAAACTGCTGCAATGCCGCCTGCCGCGCCTCAGCCAGGCGCGCCTCTACCTCAGCCGGTAACGGGCGATCATCTTGCTTCAGCCACTCAACACCTTCGCGCAGAGGGGTAGGCAAGTCGTCTTCAGGATGACGTTGTTTCCTCATGGCTTACTCCTTCTTTTGTAACTTGCGGGTTCCGATCCCGGCTTGCTCTAACAATGTAGATAACGCACTGACCGCTCTCGAGCAATGCGTTTTGACACTTCCTTCTGAACAACCCATGACCGATGCCGTTTCAGCAACATCCAACTCTTCCCAATAACGCAGCACGAATGCTTCTCGTTGACGTAAAGGTAATTTTGCCAATGCCTTTTCGATCAGGGCCATGATTTGCGACCGCTCCAGTTGATCGGCGGGGTTGCTGTCTGCACTTTCTACTTCTATGGTTTCCAGCGGGTCGTAATCTTCGTCCTCAGACTGGCCAAAAGACGAAAACAGCGTGGTCCACAGGTTGCGCACCTTCTGCCGACGCCAGTAATCCCGCATGGTATTTTGCAGGATACGCTGGAACAACATAGGGTATTCTTCAACAGGTTTACTGGCATATTTATCGGCCAGTTTCAGCATGGCATCTTGCACAATATCCAGCGCAGCATGGTCATCACGCACTGCATAAGCAGTTTGCCTGAACGCCCGCTTTTCAACCTGACGTAAAAAATCCGATATTTCTTGCGCACTCGCCACTACAAATCCTCTTCCCCGAGATCACCAGTGTTTGCCACTGACGCACGTGCTTTTTTCGCGATATTGTTGTGAATTATGAGATGTCATCACAGAAATATGCACCGTTTTATCTCCCTGTCGCTTGCGAGTATATCAGTTTTAAATTTATTTACTGTTAGAATAAGGCCGATAGCAGCGAAAGTACGCACACTCCTTAATGACGACGAAAATAACAATGCCCCTGCTTGACTCATTGCATCCATGGCGTTTCCACGCCATCAGCCACGCCTTTGCGGAGCCAGCCTGATGCCTGCAGACACCCTCACACCGACCACAGACAGAACACCAGACAGCCAACACCTGCGGCTTTACAGCCTGTTCCGCCTTGGAGCTTCAGGCATGCTGTTTGGCAGCCAGCTCTGGCCCTATTTCAGGAACGCCCCCACCGATCCTTCATTCTCGTTCTGGCTGCTGCTGATATTCTTTTTGTATGCCATCGCCGTCAGTGTTAGCTTCGAGTCACTACAATGCAAACGTGGCCTGGCATTAAAAGTCCAAACCAGCCTGGATATTGTGTTTATCGTCGGCATGATGCACTTTTTACCTGGCAACCAAAGCGGCATCGGACTGCTACTGATTATTAATATTATTTTTGCCGGGCTGATCAGTGACGGACGCTTCGCCTTGTTTTATGCCGCCATTGCCACCATAGGCATTTTGCTGGAAAACACTTTCCAGGTGATTCACCGCAACCTGCCGCTCAATGACTATAGCAATGCCGTCTTGTTGTCATTGAGCTGCTTCGCGACAGCCTGGTTGGCGCAAACGCTGACCGCACGCATGCAAACGAGTGAAACCCTGGCAACACAACGCGGTCAGGATATTGAGTATCTGGCCAAAACCAATGCACTGATTACGCAGGAAATGCCTAACGGTGTGCTGGTCATAGATCAGCACCAACAGCTCAAGCACTATAACCAGCAGGCCTGCAACCTGTTGGGGCTGGAAGAAGACATGATGCAGGCAGCCGTGCAACTACACACACCGCTGGCACAACTCATGCCGACGGTGAGACAACTGCTACAGTCTTCGCCCGCCAGCAAACTGACTGCCGCCGATGCCGTCAAACTGAGTATCAACAACCGCGATTTGGGCATCCGCTTTCATGCTATTTCTGAGAATATTGATAACGGCGTGGTGATTTTTATTGAGGACTGGTCACAAATCCAGACCCAGGCGCATCAGGTCAAGCTGGCCGCATTGGGCAGACTGACGGCCAATATCGCACATGAAATCCGCAACCCACTCAGCGCGATCAGCCATGCAACGCAACTCATGCAGGAAGACACCCAGCAGCCCGGCACACAGCGCATGCTGCAGATTATTTCTGATAACGTGCAGCGACTGGATCAGATTATCAAGGATGTGCTAGAGCTCAACCGCCGTGACCGCACCAATCAGGAACAACTCAATATCAACCATTTTGTGCAAGAGTTCTACCAGCAGTTTGGTGCTGTAGAAAAGATAGACCTGGCTCACTTTACGCTAGATCTGCCTGCTAAAGAGAGTACTATCGTTTTCGACCGCAGGCATATCAACCAGATTTTATGGAACTTATGTAAGAACGGCTGGCGGCATAGCCAGCAGCACGCCAAGAGTCTGCAACTGAAAGTGTTGGGCGACAAAAGCGGCCAGTTTATTCATATCACCATCAAAGATGATGGTAGCGGCATTGATCCGAAAATTCAGCCACATTTGTTCGAGCCATTCATGACCACGGAAAAAACCGGCACCGGCCTGGGTTTATTTATCGCCCGTGAGCTAGCCGAAGCCAATGGTGCGAAACTCAATTACATCAGCAGTGCCAATGGCACGCAATTTTCACTGACAGTTAAAAAGGCAATCGTTTAAATGGCAAATTCTTATCGCTGCCTGGTGGTCGATGATGAGACCGATATCCGGGAACTGGTCGTACTGACCCTGGAACGCATGGGCATACAGGCAGAAAGTGCCAGCTCGGTCACCGACGCAAAACACATGCTGAATTCTTTTAGCTACGACCTCTGCCTGACCGACATGCGCCTGCCTGATGGCTTGGGGCTAGAACTGGTGCAATATATCAATGCGCAGTTTCCCGGCCTGCCAGTCGCGGTGATTACCGCATACGGCAGTGCAGAAAATGCTGTCTCCGCCTTAAAAGCTGGGGCCTATGACTACATCACCAAACCAATTTCCCTCAAGCAGTTACGGCCACTGGTAGAGTCTGCGCTCAAGCTGTCGTCTCAAAAAGAATCTCAAGGCGCTAACACGGTAGACCTGATTGGCGCATCGCCAGCCATGGGTTACGTGCGCACCATGATCGCCAAACTGGCACGCAGCCAGGCACCCGTTTATATCAGCGGTGAATCCGGTAGCGGTAAAGAACTGGCCGCCCGGCTGATTCACCTCAACAGCTCGCGCAAAGACCAGTCGTTTATCGCCGTGAACTGCGGAGCGATCCCGGAAAACCTGATGGAAAGCGAATTCTTTGGCTATAAAAAAGGTTCGTTTACCGGTGCTATCCAGGATACGCTAGGCCTGTTCCAGGCGGCTAATGGCGGCACGCTGTTTCTCGACGAAGTCGCAGATTTACCACTGGCCATGCAGGTAAAACTGTTGCGTGCGATCCAGGAGAAAAAAGTACGCGTGGTCGGCAGTACCAGTGAAGAAGCGGTAGATGTACGCATCATCTCCGCCACGCACAAAAACCTCAATGCCATGATGGAAAAAGGCGAATTCCGCCAGGACTTGTATTACCGCCTGAACGTCATTCAGCTCAAAATGCCCGCCTTGCGCGAGCGGCCGGAAGACATTCCAGAACTGACCGAACGCTTGCTTGGCAAATTATGCCTGACCCAAGGCATTAATGTGCCTGGCATCGCAGACGAAGCCAAGGTGTATATTCAACAGCGCCCGTTTCATGGCAACGTCCGTGAACTTGAAAACATGCTGGAACGTGCACTGGCATTATGTGACGGGCTCAGCATCACGGTAGAAGACCTGTCACTGGAAGAGATTCCGGCCAGCCTGAGCGACAAGCCAGTGCTGCCATGGAATGCCCCCAGTCTGGAAGAACCCAGCCAACCAATCCCAGCCATTCTCGCTGCCACACCACCACGCGAGAGCCAGCCAACGGCCCAGGCAACGCCCGGCGGCACCATGCTGCCTATGGATATCAGCCTGTCTGACTATCTGGAAGATATTGAAAAACGCACCATTTTGCAGGCGCTGGAAAAAACCAATAACAACAAAACAGCGGCGGCTAAATTATTAGGCATCAGCTTCCGTACCCTGCGCTATCGCTTGTCCAAACTGGGTTTATCCAAAGAACAAGATACTGATCTGGATGACACCGAAGGTGACGACGAATAAGACAGACAATAAAAAAGGGCGACTACAAGTCGCCCTTTTTAACACCTATGGTCTAGCTCAACACAATCGCCAGATACGCCAGGTAAAACAGGCCATTCACCAGCAAATGCCACACCAGTAAGCCGCCTTTGGCGATGCGGTAACGTACCCAAATGGCTGCCAGCAAGGTAATCAATATGCCTAAAGCGACTTCCTGCCTTGGGGCCCAGTCAGTCAGCATAATACCAATGGCTGGTAACAGTGTGCCCTGAAACACCATGGCGCCTGTGATATTGCCAAACGCCAGAGTATCTTTACCTTTGCGTATCCACAAAATGCTGTTCACTTTTTCCGGCAGCTCAGTCGCAATCGGGATAATCAGTAAAGACAGCAGCAAAGCAGACACGCCTAAAATCGCCGCCGCGGTTTCCACCTCGTTAATAAAGCCTTTGGCACCTGCAATCAACAGCCCCAGACCAATCAGTAATTGCAGCACGATTGTCACCATATTGGTCGGCAAACCGAGTCTGGATAACATCATGACATCTTCAGCTTCGGTCGCATGGCCTTCTTCCACCAGGCCTTTGGAAGCTTTAATCGTCATCAGCACATACACAAAATAGGTCAAAATCATCAGGATGCTGATACCGTAACGCACCAATGCCTCGGTGTGCGGGATAAACATGGCGATGGTGGCGAAAATAAAGGCCAGGATAAAGAAGTTGAGGTCGCGGATCAGGCCGGTACGCTCGGGACGGATATGGCCATGCGCACCACGGCGCTTCAGTACTGAGAGTGCCATCAAGCTGATAGACAGTGTCGCCAGCATCAGCGGTGCGCCTAAAATGGCACCGACACCAATATCATGTCCAGCATGGCTGTCGCCGGTCGATGAGGTATAGGAGAAAATGGCCAGTAATGGCACCAGCGTTTCCGGCAAGGCCGTGCCCACTGCAGCAAAAATAGAGCCGGTGACGCCTTCGGAAATACCGAGCTTTTCGCCTAAATGTTCCAGGGCATTGGTGAAGACCTCAGCTGCCACCAAAATCAGCAGCAACATTAGCAATAATTGTAAAAAAACCATGACTGTTCCTGTCTGGCGGCAATCAATCTCGCATGCGGCCACCGCCTGGTCCGCATGTGCATGACAAACGTGTACACGCGGGCGGAATCATAACGCAATTCGTCCAAATTCACCTACAATGTTCGTATGTCGCAAACTCCTGCCCCTGCTATCCACATTGATACTGCTGGCCTTGCCAGCCCAGCCCAATGGCTATTGTCGCCCAACCAGGATGAGCGACCGCCACCGGCCGAAGTGGATATGATTGTGATCCACAATATCAGCCTGCCGCCCAACCAGTATGGTGGCCAGGGCATTATGCAGCTGTTTACCAACCAGCTAGACCCACAAGAACACCCCTATTATGCCGAGATTGCGCACCTCAAGGTATCATCACATTTTTTGATTCGCCGCACAGGTGAGTTATTACAATTCGTCCCTTGCAGCCAGCGCGCCTGGCATGCCGGACTCTCCCAATGGCAGGGCCGCGAACGCTGCAATGACTTCTCAGTCGGCATTGAATTGGAAGGCAGTGACATAGAAGCCTTTGAAGATGCGCAATACGTCACCTTACAGGCGCTGATCCATGCCTTGCGGCAACGCTATGCCATCCAGCATATTGTCGGCCACTCAGAGATTGCACCGGGGCGAAAAACCGACCCCGGCCCATTCTTTGATTGGCAACGCATCTCACGATCAACAGATTAAGCGTCGGTCTCGACTGCTTCATGCGCGCGCGGCTGCTTTTCCAGACTCACCGCCATCACCCCGACCAGTACCAGCGCCGTGCCTATCCCCTGTATCCAGGACAATGACTCTCCCAGAAACAGGTAAGCCAGCACAATCGTCGCCACCGGCCCGATCGCACTGATCAATGCCGCCTTGCGGCTACCGAGCTGGTGTATGCCCATATTCATCAATACCGACGGCAATACTGTTGCAATCAGCGCCATCAAAAAAGCCAGCACATACACGGCATTTGGCAGCGCCACCACATGGTCAAATGAACCACTGGTGCCAAAATGCACAGCACTGGCAAGCGCGGCCAAACTCATGGTCATCGCAGTAAACCGGCTGGCACCCAATTTAGGAATCAATTGCCCGCTCACCAGTAAATAAGCTGCATACACAATTGCACTCAGCAATACCAGCCATGCACCATAGAGCGTGTCAGCAGAATCCAGCCCGGCCAGCTCCACATCATGGCAGACCACCAGCACCACACCGGCATAACTGGTCACCATGGCAAACCACTCGCGACGCGTAATAGCGTGTTTGAGAAATACCGCGCTCATGGCTACCACCAGCGTTGGGTAGAGAAACAGAATCACCCGCTCCAACCCGGCCGACACATAGCGCAAACCTTCAAAGTTCAGCCACATCGAACCATAACCACCGACCACCGCCAGCAAAAGCAATGTCACCCAGTCTTTACCAGTCATATCCATAGGCACACCCTGATGCATCGTCCACCAGCCCAGCCCGGCAAAAAACGGAATGGCGAACGCCATACGCAAAGCGATCAAGGTCTCAGTATCAATGTGATAAACGTACGCCAGCTTGACCATAATCGCTTTAGACGAAAAAGCCACGGACGACAATAGCACCAGCATGGCACCGTAATAAGGATGGGAAGAGTCTTTCATATGAGCCCTGAATCAATGGGGCTCACCGGGAGAGGGACTACAAGATCAACCGCGGAGAGCCCGCGGTTGCATAAAAATTACGACAAGCAGCAACCGCAGCATGATGTGGCGACTAGCCACAATGCCTTTCGGTTCATCACCACAACAGTAGATTGGAGGAATTGCTTGTTCATAAGGTTATCGAATTTACGTGGGTTTGGGAGAATGGTCAAGGGCGTTATGTGTGCTCGATTAAGCAAACACTCTTTTTCGCCTCTCGGCGAGTCACTTTCTGATGCTTGCCCCTCAGAAAGTGACCAAAGAGGAGGGCACCCAGCCATCACGGCCTAACGGCTCCCTTGCGTTGCTCAGCTTAGGACTTTCGTCCGATGCTTTGCTGGACTTAGCATAAGCCGGTCACGAAACTCAACCTGGCAGCTCACACAAAACGTGAGCTGCTGCGGGATTCAAACAGTCACTCCCTCTACTCTTATTTTGTCTCCGCTACTCAGCGTGATGGAATGGGATTGATCTCGCCAAACGACCATTAGTGAAGATTTAAGGAAAGCATAATTCTTTTGCTTTATTGATAACAACTACTACCGTTGGCACTCACTTGGTTTTCGGGGCCCCCATCTGCCGCGCCGAGCAACGCAGGGTTGACGGGAGTCTTCGGCCATCGGCTGTCCGAGCTCCGCAACAAGCCACGTTTTTTGTGGCTTGTCAGGGCGAGTTTCGATGGACGCCCGGCAAGCCGAGTAGCGCAAGGAAAAAGCGGAAGCTGGGGTGCACTTTCTTTTGGTTACTTATTCTTTGGGCAAGCAAAGAAAAGTAACTCGCCGAAAAGGCGAAAAGCAACCTAACAAACAACCACAACAGCGTGGGCATCCATGCTCACCCTACGGCTCTCAATAAAGAATGACCTTCCCAATCTAACCAAGCAACCCCACAAATCTCTGCATGTAAGTAGCGTTAAATAACCAAGTCCTTTTGCAACGTCATCAACTGCATATTCTCCACCTTCGCCTGCCACATCTCCGGCAGATAAGGAAAAGGTTTCAATTCCCCCGTTGCCTGGTACCCAAGCCGCTGGTAAAACGCAATCAACGTTTGCCTCACACTGACGACAGACATTTGACTGGCACGCGCGCGCCAGCGTGTAACCGCTAACTGCTCAGCTGCCAGAATCATTTTTTTACCATAGCCACGATTCTGTGCCGTTGGCTCCACGGCAATCATGCCCAGATGCGCGACTTGTTCGTCCGCATGCCATTCTGCACAAAGCGTGACCATCAGCGTTTCGGCGACCCAGCCAGTCAGGATCACGGCATCATGACGATTTAACAATGCCAGTACATCGCCGGTCGTGGTGCGTTTACCATCCAGCAAATCAGCCTCTGTGGTCCAGCCTGCCCGGCTGCTTTCGCCGCGATAAGCGCGATTGACTAGCGCCGAAATGGCATCGGCATCCTGCACTTGGGCAGGTTTGATGATTAATTCAGTCATGGGAATTTATTGTGCTAATTTTTCGATTCTGTGTTGCACTACCAGGCTGCCTATCATGTCACCTTCGACATTCACCGCAGTGCGCACAGTATCCAGCAGACGGTCTATCGGTAATAAAATGGCAATCGCTTCTGCGGGCAAACCCACGCTTTGCAATACCATGACCATGGTGACCATACCCGCACTCGGAATACCAGGTGCGCCCATGGCGGCGATCATGGTGGTAAAACACACCACCAGTTGCTGCCCGAGTGACAAATCAATACCAGCCAGTTGCGCGACAAACAAGGCAGCCGCAGCTTCGTACAATGCGGTCCCATCCATATTCACGGTGGCACCCAGCGGCACCACAAAGCCCGCGATTTCAGGTTTCACCTGCATATTTTCTGTCGCACAACGCATGGTCACCGGCATGGTGGCATTACTAGAACTGGTGGCAAACGCCGTGAGCAGGGACTCACGCGCCTGCCGCAAAAACCACCATGGACGTTTGCCCGTGAGCAGAAATAACAATAGCGGCAACACCACCAGGCCATGCAGCAAGGTCGTCCCTGTCACCACCAGCATAAACTTGGTCAAACTGGCAAACAGACTCACATCCTGCGTGGCGACCAGTTTGAACAGTAAAGCGGCAATGCCGAACGGCGCCAGGCGCATCATCCAGTTGATCATCTGCATCGCCACCGCCATGCCTTCTTCAAACACGGCTAGCAAGTGTGGATAGCGCTCGGCGGACATGACCAGCGCAATGCCTAATAACAAGGCAAACGCTACAATGGCCAGAATATTACCTTCAGCCAGCGCTTTAAACGGGTTCATAAACACGCCATGCAGAAATTGCGTGAAGAACTCCGGCAAGCTGAGTTGCTTGGCCTCAAACTGCTGCATGGCATCAGCAAACATATTGAGGTGCAAACCTGCCCCTGGCTGGAAAAGATGGCTGGCACCCAAGCCGATAACGACTGCGATGAT
Organism: Methylophilus sp. 'Pure River'; assembly: GCF_046765995.1. Lineage (NCBI taxonomy): Bacteria > Pseudomonadati > Pseudomonadota > Betaproteobacteria > Nitrosomonadales > Methylophilaceae > Methylophilus > Methylophilus sp. 'Pure River'. The sequence goes on from NZ_JBKOUE010000009.1 coordinate 60,696, forward strand.
GGTAGTCGTGGCAAAAAACAATAGTGTGGTTTTCCAGACCACGTCGATCTGGCTATGTTTACGTAGATTAGCGATACCAGTGACAATGGCGCAAAATACCAGCGGGATCATCACCATTTTGAGCAAATCGATAAACAAGGTACCGACCAGGTTAGCTGCGTATAAAGCTTCTTCAACCTGCCTGCCATGGGCAAAGACACCGAGTGCCACGGCAGCCGTGGCGGCGAAAAAGATTTGTCCATTAAGCCCGAGCTTTTTCATGTATGTAACAACCTTCGAGATGACCCAATGAGCTAAATTGAATGAAAAAAAGGCAGCCTAGGCTGCCTCTATCTTAATCTTAAGCGGTTTTCTCAAATACCGCAGCAAAGAAGCCGTCCGTGCCATGCAAATGTGGCAGCAGTTTCAGGTAATCGCCTGTGTCCAGCACGATATTCTGTTGTGCCAGCACTTCATTGGCAGGCACCAATTTAAACTCAGGATGCGCTTGTAAAAAGGCTTCGGCAATGGCTTCGTTTTCGTCACGTAACAAACTGCATGTGGCATAGACCACACGGCCACCGGCTTTACACAGCTTGGCGGCACGGGCGAGGATATTGGTTTGCTTGACATTTAACTCGGCAACATCCTCTTCCGCCTGACGCCATTTCAGGTCTGGATTACGGCGCAAAGTCCCTAAACCGCTGCATGGTGCATCGACCAAAACGCGGTCGAACTTGCCGTTAAGACGTTTGAGTTTTAAGTCGTTTTCGTTATTAATCAACTGCGCTTGCAGGTTAGACAAGCCGCTACGCTTCAGGCGTTGACCTAGGTTATTCAGGCGTTTTTCAGACACATCAAACGCATATAAACGACCGGTGTTTTTCATGAGTGCGCCCATCGCCAGGGTTTTACCACCGGCACCCGCGCACAAGTCTGCCACCATCTGGCCGCGCTTAGGCGCAACCAGGTAGCTCAATAACTGGCTACCTTCATCCTGCACTTCAATTTTGCCTTCGGTGAACAGGATGTGTTTGCCGATATTCAAGCGGGCGCCCATGCGGATACCAACAGGGGAATATGGCGTTGGCGTGATGACGTTATCTTTGACCGTGTTTTCTGCCAGCATGCGTGACAACACTTCTTCACGGCTGGACTTGATGGTATTGACGCGCAAATCAAGACTGGCTTGTTCAAACATGCTACGGCAAATGGTCATGGCCTCAGCCTCGCCATATTGCTCAACCAGCTTGTTCCAGAACCAGTCGCGCACATCGGCCAGCACGGCAGGTGCAAAGCCTTCGCTGTTTTTGCTTTTAATCGTCACCGCCCATTCTTTTTGGCGCTCATCCAGCAACTCATCCAGATCGCGGATGCTTTTGCCTTCAATCTTAAGCAACCAGGCGATAATCAGTTTACGCGTATCTTCCTGCTCGTCTGTCTCGCTGACGGAAACTTCGCGCAGGTAACGATAACGGCGTAACACGCCATAAGCAGTCTCGGCCACCCAGGCACGGTCTTTGGTACCCAGCTCACGGTGTTGGCGAAAAAACTCGCTCAGCTTGGCGTCAGCCGGACTTTCAAATTTCAGCATGTCGTTTAACAACATCGCCGTCTGGCGCATCAGGGATTGGTTCATCAGAATCTTTCAAATACTTACATTACTCGGCGATCAACCGCGTGGCAACTTGCTCAATCACCATGCCGTTTTTCTCCAGTTTTTTGATTTTGACCGGCACATAGCGATAATCGCTGGCCAGCCAGAGCTCTACTTTTTCGTCAGTGTCACCCCGTGTATGCACGATGTGCACTGTTTGAATAGCGTGGTCAGCAATCACCAGACTATCTTCACCTTCAAAACTATATTCATATTCACCCACGCGACGACCATTGGTCAGTGTCACATGCATCTCTTGCAACGGTGGCACAAACATAAACTGGTACATAAAGCTGAGGATATCTTGCGTATTCACGCGTAAATCCCGCTGCTGCTCGCCTTTGGCTGTTTTCAGGGTAATCACATTGGTTTCCCAGTCAAACGTGGCTTCATAGGTTTTACTGGCACGGCTACCAAAAGCATAGCGATACAAATGCGGCTTCAAGCCGCTTGGCCCCACTTCGCCAGTGCTTTGCTGTTCCAGCGAAGGATACAGCAATTTTAACAGGCCACGCCCTTCAACCAGCCAGCGCAAACGATAAGTTTCCGGTGTATCGCGTACATACTCAATTTCTGCACTGCCCGCGGGCCGCTCTTCGCCATTCACAAACACAACAAAGTCAGTCTTCACATGCTGGTAAGGCGGTAACCGCGCATCATCCGGCACCGCTTCGGGCTGGTCCATTTCATGCCAGGCGTTGATTTCTGCCAGCCTGGCTTGCTCGTTTTCTTCACCACTGACCGGCTGCTCATCGAGCGCAGGCGAGGCTTGTTCTTCCGCACTCACGCCAGCTGCCTCAGCTGCTGGCGCCTGCGCCACGGGTGAGGCAGGTTTTGGCTGCACCGACCTGGGCTTGGCTGGCGCTGCCTGTGCTGGTTTGGGCAATGCAGCGACCGCAGGCGGCTTAGGCGGAGGCAATAAACGCGCTTGCAATACCGGGGGCGCTGACGCTTCATCGGCAAACCAGTGGCGCCAATCCATTTCGCTAAACGCAAACACATGCAGTAATAAGGAAAAACAGAGCGCCAGTGCCAATGGCCATGAAACATGCTGTTGAATCCAGTGTCGCAGACCTGATGCTTGCATCACGCGCTTTCTCTCGCTGCAGAACCGGTTACTGACCGGTGATACTGGTGATCACCTGTTCCATACGTTTACCATCATCCTGAATCACCAACTTCACTGGCAAGTAATTCTTATCCTTGGCTAGATACAGGGTTTTCTCACCATCCGCATCTGTCAGTTTAATCACATTAAATGCCCCTGCTTCAGTCTGCAATAGCGTAGTTTCCTCAGTCACCACAAACGTATGCGGTGCCAGTTTTTTACCGTTGGCGACGGCAAAACTCACCTGCTTGTCCTTAGGCGGTTGCCACATCCAGCAATACATCACACTTAATAAATCCTGTGTGCCCTTGGATAACTTATCTGTCGCTTGCTCATCTTTAATCTGCATTTTGAGCACTTTCTTTGACCAGTCAAAATCACTGATCAGTGCTTTATCTGGGTGCTTGGACTGACGAGACTCAAAACGATTTGGGCGCAAGGCATTGGCAACCACCTGGCCCTGACTGGAGAGTGTGCGCTCACCCATGAGCTTATAGATTCCTTTACCCTCAGCCAGCGATGCGATTTGATAACGGTTGCCGGTTACACTCAACTGGTCTTTGACCGTGCCAATGGTGATGCCCTGTTGCAGCAAATCATATTTGAGCGTCAGTTGCTTGGGCGCGGCTGACAATACAGGCGCCCCCAACAGCAACATCGTGGCCAGCAGACTGGCCACGCAGCGCGGGTGATGGCTGAAACGCAGCATTACACCATCACGCATTACACGACCACGGTTGGCGCTTCACCTGCCTGTTGCGCACGAATCTGGCCAATGCGGTACACCGTCTCGCCCGCACCTGCCAGCACAGCTTGTGCCTGCTCTGCATGCTCAGCCGCCACGATCACTGTCATGCCGATACCGCAGTTGAATGTGCGGTACATTTCAATCGGTTCAATGTTGCCTTGTGCCTGCAACCACTGGAACAACGGTGGCAAGGTCCAGCTGGATTTCTGCACTTCTGCCGTCAAGCCTTCAGGCAACACGCGTGGAATATTTTCAGTGATACCACCACCCGTGATATGTGCCATGCCTTTCACTGGCAGGGTGTCCAGTAACTTGAGGATAGACTTCACATACAATTTGGTCGGTGCCATGACCACGTCTTTAAAGCGGCGGCCATGAAAATCGGATTCCATATCAATACCGGATTTTTCAATCAGCTTGCGGATCAGTGAATAACCATTGGAGTGCGCACCACTGGAAGCCAGGCCCAACACCACATCACCGGCTTTGATAGTAGAGCCATCAATGATATTGGCTTTGTCCACGCAACCAACAGCAAAGCCCGCCAGGTCATATTCACCGGCAGGATACATGCCCGGCATTTCGGCCGTTTCACCGCCCACCAGCGCACAACCAGACTCTTCACAGCCTTGGGCAATGCCTTTAATCACGGCGGCAGCGGTGCCAACTTCCAGTTTGCCACAGGCAAAATAATCGAGGAAAAACAGCGGCTCAGCGCCTTGCACCAGAATATCGTTCACACTCATGGCCACCAGGTCGATACCCACGGTATCATGCTTATCCAGCTGGAAAGCCAGTTTCAGCTTGGTCCCTACACCATCGGTGCCAGAGACCAGTACTGGCTCCTTGAATTTTTTCGGCATGGCAAACAGTGATCCAAAACCACCAATACCACCCATCACTTCCGGGCGCATGGTGCGCTTGGCAAACGGCTTGATTTGCTCGACCAGGGCATCACCGGCCTCCATGTCGACACCGGCATCGCGGTAAGTGAGTGATGTTTTATCAGAAGAAGTCGTCAAGATGCTCTCGTTTCTTTCAATGCGATTAATCAGGTGAACCACTGTAAGCAGCGCAGATGTTTACAACAAAGCGCGATACAGCGTTGAAATTCAGTATAATTTTAAAATAATCATTATTTTAACGCATCTTGCCGCTTCGACCTATGCCGGATTGTGCGGATGTGTCACACACGCCCATGTCAGACCAGGATCATCAGAAATCTGTCGCCACCCAGTTTGTCAGCGATCACCGCTGGTGGATTGTGACGGCGGTTTTTATCTACCTGTTTTACCTGTTGGAACCTATCCTGACCCCGTTTCTGGCTGCGGCGGTGATTGCCTACATGCTAGATCCGCTGGTAGACCGCCTGAGTGAAACCGGCATACGTGGCTGGCAAATTGGCCGTACCCTGGCAACGCTGCTAGTGATGCTGGGCGTGATCCTGGTCGTCACCGGCCTGTTGCTCATTATCATCCCATTGCTGCAACAGCAGTCACTGCTGATTGCACAGCGATTGCCGCTGCTACTCGACCACTTTCACCAGCAAGTGGAACCCTGGCTGCTACAACGCTTTGGTATCCATCTTGATTTCAATCATACCGATGTGCAAAAGCTCATCACCGAACACTGGCAAACTGCGGGCAGCATGATAGGCGCATTCCTGCTCAACGCTGGCCAGAAAAGCCTGAGCCTGATTGGCATTTTCGCCAATATCTGTTTGCTACCAGTGGTACTGTTTTACTTTTTACGCGACTGGGATGACATGGTGGCGGAGATCGGCGAATTGATTCCGCGCGACTGGATTGGCAGGGCCAAAAGCATGTCTGTTGAAATCGACCGTGTCGTTGCCGAATTCTTACGCGGCCAATTGTCGGTCATGCTGTCACTGTGCGTGTTTTACAGTGTCAGCTTATGGTTAGCGGGCCTGGATATGGCACTTTCGATCGGCATGATTGCCGGTTTACTCAGCTTTGTACCCTACCTGGGGTTTGCGCTGGCGTTTGTGCTGGCGGTGGTGCTGGCCTTATTGCAGTTTGCCTCGTTGCCAGAAGTCGTGCCGGTGTTACTGGTATTTGGCGTCGGACAATTGGTAGAAAGCTTTATCCTCACGCCGATTCTGGTCGGTGACCGTATCGGCCTGCATCCGGTGATTGTGATTCTGGCCTTGATGGCAGGCGGCCAATTATTTGGCTTTGCGGGCGTATTGCTGGCCTTACCTGTCAGCGCCGCCATTGCTGTGGGGGTACGCCACACCAAACAAAGTTATTTGCGTAGCGAAGCTTATTTGAGCAGCCAACCGCAAATTATTCAAACCCTGGACGAGTGATTCCAGACACCTGAAACGACTGCTGTGAAACAACTGTTGCTCAATATTCAACCACCGGCTGCGCCGCGTTTTGATAACTATATCGTTGGCCAAAACCAGGAGGCGCTTGCCAGTGTGCATGCCGTACTGGCTGGCCAGGCCACCACCCGCTTTATTTACCTGTGGGGAGAATCCGGCAGTGGTAAAAGCCATTTACTGCTCGCAGCGCAAGACATGGGCGCGCACATTGCAGACGGCGTGCACCTGCTGGATGAAGAGTCACAAATCGTGTTGTTTGATACCTACAACCAGATTAAAGCCGAAGGCGGCGTGTTAGTCACCGCTGGCAATTATGCCCCCACCCAAATGGGTTTGCGTGACGACCTGGCCACGCGTTTGGCCTGGGGACTGGTCTATCAATTACATCCGCTCAGTGACGATGAAAAAGCTGATGCCCTGCGTGCGCATGCCCGTGATCGCGGCATGAAACTGCCAGACGAAGTGATTGCTTACTGCTTGCGCCATCTGCGCCGCGACTTACCAACCTTGATGGCGGTGCTGGAGGCATTAGATGAATGGTCACTGACGGCTAAAAAAGCGGTCACCGTGCAGTCACTGAAAAAAATGTTGCAAGACGCGCTCTAAGCGCCTTTATTCTGACCCAAAACTGTAGCGGTTTTTACCGTTTTTCTTCGAGTCATACATGGCTTTATCCGCCACATGCAGCAGTTGTTTGACATGCTTGCCATGGTGCGGATATTCGGCAATGCCGATACTGACACCAATCTCCAGCGGGATACCGCGCACCACCACCGGCTGCGCAAACAACCGAATCAGGCGCTCTGCCAACTGTGTCAATTCGTGGCGATATAAATAACTGCCCACCACCAGCACAAACTCGTCCCCGCCTTGGCGCGCCAGAAAATCCGACTGCCTGAGCACTTTTTTAAACATATCAGCCACTTCTATCAGCAACGCATCACCTACGCCATGGCCATATTTATCATTTACCAGCTTGAAGCCGTCAAGGTCCATAAACAGAATCGCAAACTGCTTGGAGGTATGCCTGGCCAATTGATAGGTATTGGCCAGATGCACATCGACACTGCGACGGTTAGGCAAGCCAGTTAATAAATCGTGATCAGCCTGATGACTGGCCTGTTTGGCGACGGCCTGGTTTTCCAGCACCTGCTCCAGCAAATCCGTTGTGCTGCGATAAGAAAACAGCAACACGCCAATAATCAGCACACCCAGCAAAATAGCTCCAATCACAGAGGCAAACATACGCTTGCGGATGTCTTGTTCAAACCCTTCCCTGAGCCGTTGTAACTTACTGTCAATCTCGTCGAGCTGATCATCAATCAGCTTCATCAATTCACGGCTTTTATCTTTACTGAGTGACAAATGCGATGCAAATTCACCAGCATGTAATTGCACCTGAATGCTCTGATCCATGACGTCAAATTTTTGGTGTACCAGTTGCTTGATTGTTTCCAGCCCAGGCCGTATCTCGGTAAAATCCAACGATTGCTTATCCAGCTTTGCCATGACTTGCTTGGTCTCGATACGCCCCTGCTCCAAGGTATCCAGAAACAAGGTATGGCCTGTGAGCAAGTAGCCACGCTGGCCGCTTTCGGCATTAGTGATCGCCTTGCCCAACGCAACGATGTCATAGCGCTGGCGGTCGACCAGGTCTTTTTGTTCTGAATAATAGACAAGCTGATACATGGCAATAAACAGCCATATCATTGAAATGCACAACAGTGCAGCAGCAATGATTAACGGGATAAGTATTCGTCGCTTGTAATTAAACATACGATGTTTATATCGTCATTTTTTTGCGCAGATTAAATCGAAGCCGAATAAAATCTATGATACGACTAGTCTGATTATAATAAAATAGAGTTTTGATAGATAACCACTATCCACGAGACCTTTATGTTACGCATTACCGAAATCAAACTGCCGCTGGTACAAGCCGAAACCCTCAAACATCAGGACGACCAGATCAAAGCGGCGATCCTCAAACGACTGGAAATTCCTGAAAGTGAATTAATCCGTTTTGAGATTTTTAAACGCGGTGTAGATGCGCGAAAATCGCATGCGATCTTGTATGTGTATAACATAGATGCCGAAGTCAAAAACGAGGCGAAAATTTTAGCCAAGTTTAAAAAAGATCCGCATATCAAACCCGCGCCGGATACTACTTATCAATTTGTCACGACCGCGCCCGAAAAGGCTGTAGAAAACACGCTTAGACCGGTAGTGGTTGGCTTTGGTCCCGCCGGGATTTTTGCTGCGCTGATTCTCGCCCAGGCGGGCTTCAAACCGATTGTGCTGGAACGTGGCAAAGAAGTCCGCCAACGCACCAAAGACACTTGGGGATTATGGCGCAAACGCGAATTGAACCCAGAATCCAACGTGCAGTTTGGTGAAGGTGGCGCCGGTACATTCTCTGATGGCAAACTCTATAGCCAGATTAAAGACAGCAAACATTACGGCCGCAAAGTGCTGCAGGAGTTTGTTAAAGCTGGCGCACCGGAAGAAATTCTCTATATCAGCCATCCACATATCGGCACCTTCAAGCTGGTAAGCATGGTGGAGGAAATGCGTAGCACGATCATCAGCCTGGGCGGCGAGATCCGCTTTAGCCAGCGCGTAACCGATATCGATGTCAAAGACCAACAGGTACAGGGCGTCACCGTGCATACCGGTGAATACCTGCCGACCAACCACCTGGTACTAGCCGTTGGTCACAGCGCCCGTGACACCTTTGAAATGGTGCATGAAAAAGGCATTTATATCGAAGCCAAACCGTTCTCAATTGGTTTCCGTATCGAACATCCGCAAAGCCTGATTGACCGTGCGCGCTACGGCAAAAGCTATAGCGACGATATTCTGCAAAAACTGGGCGCCGCAGACTACAAACTGGTACACCACGCAAAAAATGGACGTAGCGTGTACAGTTTTTGCATGTGCCCTGGCGGCACCGTCGTCGCGGCCACGTCCGAACCTAATCGCGTCGTGACTAACGGCATGAGTCAATACAGCCGTAACGAGCGCAACGCGAATGCCGGCATTGTGGTCGGCATCACCCCGGAAGTGGATTATCCCGATCATCCATTGGCCGGCATTGAATTACAGCGCCAACTGGAAAGTCAGGCGTTTGTGCTGGGCGGCAGCAACTATTCCGCACCCGGGCAATTGATTGGTGACTTCCTGGCGAATAAACCATCCACTGAATTTGGTGAAGTGACGCCGTCTTACACACCTGGCGTACATCTCACCAACCTTGAGTCTGCGTTGCCCACTTTCGCCATTGAAGCCATTCGCGAAGCAATCCCAGCCTTTGCTAAACAGATTCCAAACTTTGATCTGAAAGATGGCATTTTGACGGGCGTGGAAACACGTACGTCTAGCCCTATCCGTATCAAACGAGACGACGACACATTGCAAAGTATTAATACCAAAGGTTTGTTTCCATGTGGCGAAGGCGCTGGTTACGCAGGCGGTATTTTGTCTGCTGCAGTGGATGGGATTAAAGTCGCCGAAGCGGTTTCATTGTCTTTAGTTTCCTGATCCGCGTTCCAAGTCACCCAAAATAAAAAAAACCTGCCGAAGCAGGTTTTTTTATTGCTACTACACTTACTGGCGAATCAGGTAATCAAATGCACCCAGCGCTGCATTAGAGCCTTCCCCCATGGCAATGACGATTTGCTTGTAAGGGATCGTGGTCACATCCCCTGCCGCAAATACACCAGGCAATGAAGTGGCATTATGGTTGTTGATCTCAATTTCACCATACTTGCTTAGGTCCAAAGTACCTTTCAACCAGTCACTATTAGGCACCAGGCCAATCTGGATAAACACACCTTCCAGTGCAACATGCTTGCTCTCACCACTGACGCGATCCAGGTAAGTCAGGCCATTGACACGTGTACCGTCACCGGTGATTTCGGTGGTTTGCGCGCTGGTTAAAATCGTCACGTTTTGCAGTGAGCGCAACTTGCGTTGCAACACGGCATCGGCTTTGAGCTCGGTGTCAAATTGCAGCAAAGTCACATGACCCACCACACCGGCCAGGTCAATCGCTGCCTCAACACCAGAGTTACCGCCACCGACTACCGATACGTGCTTGCCTTTAAACAAAGGGCCATCGCAGTGCGGGCAATACGCCACACCCTTGTTTTTGTATTCCACTTCACCAGGCACGTTGAGGTTTTTCCAACGGGCGCCTGTGGCCAGAATCACAGACTTGCTACGCAGGGTCGCGCCACTTTCCAGCTTCACTTCAATCAGGCCAGCATGTTTGTTATCCTTTTGTGGCTCACTCAGGCCAACCGCACGTTGCAACGGCATGATATCCACGTCATAGGTTTTCACGTGTTCTTCAAGTGCTGCCACCAGTTTTGGCCCTTCGGTTTCCTTGACTGAAATAAAGTTTTCAATCGCCAGCGTGTCATTGACCTGACCACCAAAACGGTCAGCGACGATGCCGGTACGAATGCCTTTACGGGCGGCATAAATCGCAGCTGAAGCACCCGCTGGGCCGCCGCCAACCACCAGTACATCAAATGGTTCTCTGGCGCTGATTTTCTCGGCTTCTTTTGCAACTGCACCAGTATCAACTTTGGCCAGAAACTCTTCCACCAGCATACGGCCAGAGGCAAACATCTCGCCATTCAAGAAAGTGGCCGGCACCGCCATCACGTTGCGCGCATTCACTTCGTCCTGATACAAACCACCGTCAATCACCGTCACATTAATGCGCGGGTTAAACACCGTCATCAAGGTGGTTGCCTGCACCACGTCCGGGCAGTTATGGCAAGACAAGCTCATATAGACTTCAAAGTTCAAATCGCTGTCGAGCGCCTTGATCTGGTCAAGCACATCCTGCTCCACTTTGGGCGGATGGCCGCCAGTCCATAACAGGGCCAGCACCAGCGAAGTGAACTCATGGCCTAATGGAATCGCCGCAAAACGCACGCCACGGGTCTCGCCCTCTTTGGCAATCACGAAAGAAGGTTTACGGGCATCATCACCAGTTTCGTCCAGGCTGACTTTGTCTGACAACGCAGCAATCTCTTGCAACAACTCGCGCATTTTGGCCGCATTGTCGCTGTTATCCAGGGATGCAATCAGACGGATAGGCTGACGCAGCATGCCCAGGTAGGTTTGCAGTTGTGTCTTTAAGGTATCGTCTAACATTTTTACTCTCCAAATTCACGTACTCGTCTAAACCTTGCGGCAACAACAAGCCGTGGCCATATCGTATGGCAATCAAACATGGTTGGGGGGAAGCTCGCTCAGGTAAAACCACCATTTGAGTGACTTTACCTGAGCGCCCTGCTTGCGCAGGGCTTTGCTCAAGTCATCTCAAAGAGATTTAGATCTTACCTACCAAGTCCAAAGATGGTGTCAATGTTGCAGCACCGTCGTTCCATTTGGCTGGGCAAACCTGGCCTGGGTGAGCAGCGGTGTATTGTGCTGCTTTCAACTTACGCAAGGTTTCTTTTACATCACGGGCGATTTCGTTGCTATGCACTTCAGCTGTTTTGATTACGCCATCAGCGTTGATCACGAATGTACCGCGCAATGCCAGACCTTCTTCATCAATATGCACGTCAAATGCACGTGTCAATTGGTGTGTCGGGTCACCAACCAATGGAAATTTTGCTTTGCCCACTGCTGGTGAAGTCTCGTGCCAAACCTTGTGGGAGAAATGCGTATCGGTGGTCACGATGTACACTTCAGCACCAGCCTTCTGGAATTCTGCGTAGTTGTCAGCCGCATCTTCAACTTCTGTTGGGCAGTTGAAAGTGAACGCTGCTGGCATAAAAATCAACACAGACCATTTGCCTTTCAAAGACTCTTCAGTCACTTCGATAAATTTACCGTTGTGGAATGCTTGCGCCTTGAATGGTTGTACTTGTGTGTTAATCAATGACATGTAGTTCTCCTTTTATATAATTTAGAACACGGGTTAATTAAAGATTTGCTGCATTTCAACAGCGAATGGATGCATTTTAAGCACACATACATTATATGTAAAATTGATTATATTAATTTCAATGATAAATATATTTAATCAATAAAATCTAACTTGAAACAGCCACCTGACCATGGCCTTCATAACCCAGGTTATCTTGCCAGTTTACCGCAATCACATCCCCCACCTTGGCGTCTTGTAGATAAAAGGTAAAGTAAGGGTTACGCGAAATACCAGTGCCGGCTTGCACATCAATAATCACTTGTCCATTCAGCACCACCTGCATCAGTTGCATAAAATGCGCAGACAGTAGCTGGCCGTCATCGTTTTTGCTGCGGCCGGTACGCATGGGATGCAAAATAATAATCTTTAGTTCAGTGACTGGCTTGCCTGGCGAACGCTCATCCATCAACCGTGCACGCATTTTCATGCTGCTGGCAAACGGCTCTTCACGCTCACTACCGGCACAGCCATCTTCCAGCACAATCACCTGGCGCCGCTGTTGCTGGAACTGACCGTTGGCCTGCTGCGCCAGGGCGATGACTTCGCCCGACTGTGCCAGCTTGATGCGCGTCACCAGCTTGGGCAACACCTGCTTACCGAATTCAAAACTGGCAATCAGTGGCGTCGGATTGGCATCGGCCAGCAAGCGCAAGCTACTCACATTGCCCGCGGCCTGCTTACTCGTGAGCTCCACTTGCACCACGGCACCGTTTTCAGCTTTTTGTGGTGCATCAATCTGTAAATCAGGCGACACAGGCACTGCTATCGCCTTAAGCGCAGCCATAACGTCCGCTGTTTGCTTAGCCTCAAAAGCTTGCGTAAACCAGGTGGCCGCCTCCAGTTTGCGCGCTACCAGCCAGAATGGCATGGCAACCAATGCCAGGCCCGCCTTTAACCACGCCCGTCTCTGCATCGCGTCCCCTATCATCCGTTTTTATCATCGCCTTGCTCAAGCTTGAGCTGCTGCCGGAGTGTTTTCAACCGCGCTTCCACTTTGGATTGCAGATAAAAATCGCCATCTTTGGTTTTACTGGCAATTTCAAACTGGTCAATCGCACGTGGCAAATCATATTTACGCACATAGCTCTCACCCAATGCCTGGTGCCGCAACATCTGCTTGCCCTGCCCCTGGTAAGCCGCCGCCAGCCAGTCATATAACTTGGGGTCATCCGGAAAAGTATCCAGCTGTTTTTGAATAAATGTCACCGCTTGCACCCACTGATTACCGCGGACCAGTGACTCAGCCTCCCCTTGTGCCAGAATTCTGTGCTTGGGATATTGCTGCAAGCCCTGCACAAACAGCGCCTGCGCTTGCGCCACTTGTCCCAGTTTGGCCAAGGTGACACCTTTGAGGGTAACCAGGTAAGGGTTACTCATGCCATGCTGCACCAACCAGTTGACTTCCACTTGCGCATTCCTGGGTTGATTAGCCCGCAGCCAGGCATAGGCCAGGCCGTAATGTTCCGCCACTTCGTTCTGAAAACGCCCTTCATTAATATTGTTCTGGAACTCTTCTACCATTTGTTGCGGGGCGCCCTCAAAAGCACGAATTTTTGCCCGCATCAAGAAAAAAGTCAGGCTTTCATTCACCTGCTTGTAAGGCAGGTTTTGTACGCGATTACCAATGTCGGCAATCCGCTCACTGGTCAGCGGGTGCGTACGCAAATAGCTGGGCATACTGCCACCATCAGCAAAACGTGTCGCGCGCTGCATGGTAGTAAAAAAAGCGGGCATGGCGCGCACATCAAACCCGGCATCTTGCAAAATGGTCAGGCCAACCCGATCAGCCTCGCGCTCATGCTCACGCGTGTAATCCAGTTGCTTTTGGATGCCGGCGGCAGAGGCAGCCGTCATCGCCCCCATCCCCACCTGCGGATTAGAACGCGCAATCAACAAGGCCAGTGCCGTCGCCGCGATATTCTTAAACATATCGTACTTTTGTGACGCCAGCATGCGCGCCAGGTGATGCTGGGTGACGTGACCGATTTCATGCCCTAACACACTGGCCAGTTCTGACTCACTATTGGCGGCCATAAACAAGCCGGTATGCACACCGATCACGCCGCCTGGCATGGCAAAGGCATTAATGGTCTTGTCCTGCACCACAAAAAAATAAAACTTCTGCTGCCGGTCCGGGCTGCTTTCCCCCAGACGCGTCCCCAGCGCCTGCAAATAATCCGTCACTTCAGCATCATCCAGCACATCTTCACTGGTCGCCACCTGTTTGAGAATCTGGTGCGCAATTTTTTCCTCGTCGCGCAATGACAATACAGTTTGCGAAGCATCGCCCAGCTCTGGCAGCTGATTAGACGAATCGGACGGTAAACTTAAATCAAGGTCATCCGGCTCATACGGCTTGCCCGAAAATACACCTGTCGCATAATTGGCCTGCAAGGCCGCGCCCGGCACCAGCAACAGGCCGCACAACAGCAAGCCACGTACCACGTGGCGGCTACTCTGTTGATAAGCATATTGAAGGTTTTTAAAAGTCATGAATCCTAGCGCTTGAAATGGCACAACCTGATCACAAGCCTGTGCCAACTACCCAAACTTGTTATGATAACGACTTCATCGCTTGAGTTCATCCTTTTTCACACGCGTAAACCCATGACAAAATCAACCTCAGGACTCACCCATTTCAATGCCCAAGGCCATGCCCACATGGTGGATATCGGCGATAAAGCCCACACCAAACGTATCGCCATTGCCGAAGGTCACATCACCATGCAAGCCGCTACTTTGCAAACCATCCTGCAAGGCAATGCCAAAAAAGGCGACGTGCTCGGTATCGCCCGTATTGCAGCGATCCAGGCCAGCAAAAAAACCAGTGATTTGATCCCACTCTGCCACCCGCTTAGCCTAAGCCGGGTAGATGTCAGTTTTATGGCGGATGAAACACAACACAGCATTAGCTGCCGTGTGCAATGTGAAACTACCGGGCAGACAGGGGTCGAAATGGAAGCATTGACTGCTGTGCAAGTGGGGCTGCTAACGATTTATGATATGTGCAAGGCGATTGATAGAGGCATGACGATACAAGGGGTGAGAGTGCTGGAGAAGCATGGCGGGAAAAGTGGGGATTGGGTAGCCGTTTAAGTAACGAAAGCCTATCCAAGTAATGACAAAAGAATTACGTTTTAAAGCGACACTGACCGTATCGAGGCATTTCTTTCGCCTCTAGGCGAGTCACTTTCTGATGCTTGCCCCTCAGAAAGTAACCAAAGAAGAGGGCACCCAGCCATCACGGCCTTCGGCTTCCTTGCGTTGCTCAACAAAACAAGCGGTCACGAAACTCGCCCTAGCAGCTTGCACACTACGCAAGCTGCCGCGGTGCTCAAACAGTCGCTCCCTTCTCTCTTATTTTGTTTCCGCTACTCAGCGTGATGGAATGGGATTTATCTCGCCAAACTCACATAGTAGAAGTTTGAACGGTTAAAAAACAGATTGGTTTGTTAAAAGCACAAATGGTGGCATTCGCCAGGTGTTCTGGGTCCCCATCTGCCGCGCCGAGCAACGCAGGGTTGACGGGAGTTGTCGGCAAGCAACTGTTTGAGCTCCGTAGGAGCGAGTTTTTGATTGCCGCCCGACAAGCCGAGTAGCACAGGATACAAGCGGAAGCTGGGGTGCACTTTCTTTTGGTTACTTATTCTTTGTGCAAGCAAAGAAAAGTAACTCGCCGAAAAGGCGAAAAGCTATGTATCAACACTCCCATTAAAGAATGACTTTCCCAGCCTAACCCAACAACGCCGCAATCCGCCGCGCGCATTCCGGCGCCATGGTCACTCCATAACGGAAATGTCCTGTATTCAGGTACAAATTCTCAATCTGCGGATGCCGCCCAATACTAGGAATATTGTGTGGTGTCCCCGGCCGCAAACCGCTCCAGTGTTTGATAATCGCCTGCCCCTTCAAGGCAGGTAAGATAGCCTCAGCCTTTTGCAACATTTCCTGCCGCATACTGTCGGTGACGCCTGTATCAAAACCGACATCCTCCAGGCTGCTACCTGCCAGCAAGTGCCCATCACGGCGTTGCAGCATATAGAACCCGTCTCGATAAAGAATATGCGGCAACAGGCCAGGCGTCATGTGATACAACAACATTTGCCCACGCATGGGTTTGATATCGAGGCTGGAGGCCGTTTGTTTAAGCAGCTCAAAACTCCAGGCGCCAGAGGTGACAACAAACACATCGGCAGACAAGGTATCACCAGTGGTGGTTTGCCAGCGGGTGATTGGTGCGCCCCCCTCTTGCAGCGGCATCAATTGCGTTTGCTCACGCAAGATGACGCCATGCTTGATCAGCCAGGCCTTGAGTGATTGCAACAGGCGTGGGTTGCGGATCTGCACGACTTCGGGAATAAGCAGGTTGCCACCTTGTAGCGCGTATTCAAGGCCAAAGCGCGTACACCAGTCTATGGCTTGCTGCTGGTCAAACGGCGGTTGAATCAACATCCCGCTCTGGCTACATTCGGGGTCTATGCCAGTTTCGGCATATAACTCAGCACTCACGGCCGGATAGGCGCGCGCGCCTGCCAATGCCAGCTCATTGACCACATCCTGGTAAAACCACGGCAGCAAAGGGAAAGCAATGCCTGCCCCGGCCCATGAGGATTCGCCCGAGGTTTGTGCGGCAATGATGTTGCGCTCAACCAGCGTGACCGCATGGCCTTGCTTGCGTAATTGCATGGCGGTCAGGCATCCGACGATGCCACCGCCGACGACCACAACTGAACGCTTAGCCAATGGTGTGTATGCCTTATGGTTTGCGGCCGGAAATCAGATAGACTTCCATCGCAATCAGGGCGGCGTTACTGCCTAGCAAGACCAGGATATCGCCTTCATTCAACACGATATCATCCCTGGGCGCGATTGGCTCAGGCATATTCGGGCGACGTAACTGCTTGACCTCGACGGCAAAATCACCAAACGGGATATGATCCAGCCGCAGGCCGTGTGCATAGAAGTTTTTATACACTTCCACCGAGTGCAACTGCGGTAACGAAGCCGTAGCTGTGTCGGCATCGCTGACACCACGGAAGTAGCCCTTGAACATCTTGTAACGTTCTTCACGGAACAGACGAATGCGTTTGACGACACGGTTAAGAGGGACGCCTAAGGTCACCAGTGCATGCGAAGCCAGCATCAGGCTGCCTTCCAGGATTTCCGGCACCACTTCGGCTGCACCAGCATCTCTCAATGCATCCATTTCACTGTCATCGTGCGTACGCACAATCACGGGCAGATTGGGGTTGCGCTCTTGAATCACATGCAACACCTTCATGGTGCCGCGTGTTTCAGCGTAACTGATGATCACAGCCTTGGCCCTGGCCAAGCCAGCAGCCTCCAACACAGAGCGCCGCCCGGCATCCCCATAAATCACATTTTCACCGGCTGAGGCCGCTTCTTGCACACGGCTGGCATCCATATCCAGTGCGACATAAGGGATATTTTCCTCGCGCAAAAAACGTCCCAGATACTGGCCGCTACGACCATAGCCGCAAATGATCACATGGTCGCGCAGGTCCTGACTATGCTCCTGGATGGTATCCACCACCTTGATGCTGTTGCGGCTATAACTCTTGACCAGTGCACGCGCAATACGCCCGTTTTTTTGAATAATAAACGGCGCGACCAGCATGGATAACACAGCAACAGACAATACTAGTTGCAAGGAGTCGCCATCAATCAGGTTGGTCTGCAACCCCAGCGCCAGCACCACAAAGCTGAACTCACCCGCCTGACCGAGAATGATCCCGGTACGCACGCCTACGCCCATTTCAAAACCGTAGAACTTGGTTAACAGTGCGATGAGGCCGATCTTGAATAACAGGAACAGGGCGAGCAGCACCACAATCAACCCGATGTGCTCAACCAGCACAGACACGTTGAGCAACATGCCGACACTGATAAAGAATAGCCCCAGCAAAATATCACGGAAAGGCGCAATATCAGATTCCACCTGGTAGCGGTATTTGGTTTCTGAAATCAGCATCCCGGCCACAAATGCGCCCAGGGCATATGACAAGCCGACAAAGTTGGTAGCGGCTGCCATCAACAAAGTCACCATCAATACATTCAGTACAAACAGCTCACGTGAGCGCTGCTTGGCCACCAGTTCAAACCAGAAGTTGAGGATATTTTTACCAAACTTGAACAGCAGGAACAGCAGAATTGAGGACTTGAACAAGGTCAGACCCAGCACATCGAGCCAGTTATCGCTGTGCGAGCCTAAGGTCTGGATCAGCACCAGAATCGGGATCACCGCCAGGTCCTGGAACAGCAGCACGCCGATACTCAAACGGCCATGCCTGGAGTTTAAATCAACCCGTTCCATCAGGATTTTGGAAACGATGGCGGTCGAGGACATGGTGATGGCGGCACCAATAATGAACGCAGAAGTCAGGCTCAGCCCGGCCAGCTTACCCAGTACCAGGCTGGCCAACAGCGTTAAAACAACCTGGCCGCCACCCAAACCGAATAGGGTTTTGCGCATGGCATAGAGTTTAGGCAGGCTAAACTCGAGGCCGATGCTAAACATCAGGAACACAATACCGAACTCGGCCACCTGGCGGCCAGTCTCTTCGTCCTCCAGCAAGCCAAGCGCGTACGGGCCGAGCACAATGCCAATCATGAAGTAAGCCAGCATCGCGGGCAAACCCAGGATGCGGAATAAGCCGACGGCGAAGACCGAGCTGGTAAGCAATAATAATAAGTGGATCAGGGAATCAAACATGCAAAAATTCTAAAGCATTAATGTCAGGCCGTGCAGACGTAGTACCAGCCAGCGAACAATATATTAAGACGCATCGTCAGTGATATATTCTGAAACAGTTGTGTTTCAGGATGATGCATCCTGCCATAAAACACTATTTTATGCAAAAAATGTGCCCGCTAATAAAAAATCCGTAAAAAAGCTGCGTTTCGCTTTCTTGCCGGGGGCGTCACTTGCTATACTAACCCGCCATGAACACAGCAAAATCAGGTGTCCACCTCGTAAAAAGTCCAGACATCGTGACGCGTGCACGAGGCATACTGCTGCACGAGGCAGATGAAATCCGCCAACTGGCCGACCGTATCGGCAGCGAGTTTGAAGCGGCTGTCAGCATGATTCTTGCCTGCCGCGGCCGCATCGTCGTCACCGGCATGGGTAAATCCGGCCATATCGGCGGTAAAATTGCGGCCACCCTGGCAAGCACCGGCACCCCGGCCTTCTTCATGCATCCAGCGGAAGCCAGTCATGGCGACCTGGGCATGATCACGGCTGAAGATGTGGTGATTGCGTTATCCAATTCCGGCGAGAGTGATGAAATCATCAATATCTTGCCCGCCATTCGCCGTATCGGCGCGCGTATCCTGAGCATTACCGGTAGCGAAGACTCCACCCTGTCGCGCGAGTCAGACGTGCATTTAAGCGCTGCCGTCAGCCACGAGGCCTGCCCGCTAGGACTGGCGCCCACAGCCAGCACGACGGCTGCACTGGCATTGGGCGATGCGTTGGCGCTCTGCGTGCTCGACTTGCGCGAATTCACTGCCGAGGACTTTGCGCGGTCACACCCAGGTGGCAGCCTGGGCAGACGGCTGCTGGTACGAATTAAAGATGTCATGCGTACTGGGGATGCGATCCCCTCTATCAGCGAAGATGGCACCGTACAGGAGGCCATTGCGCAGATTTCGAGCAAAGGCATGGGATTTACAGCGATTGTGGATAGCGCGCAACACCCGATCGGCGTATTCACCGACGGCGATTTACGCCGCCTGTTTATGCAAGGTGCCACCGATACGCAACAATCGATCAAAACCGTGATGAATACGCAGCCACGTTTGCTAGGCATGCAACAAATGGCGGTTGAAGCAGTCAACCTGATGGAGCAATATAAAATTAACGGGTTTATGGCAGTGAACGAGCAACAGCAGTTAGTGGGCGCATTTAATATGCATGATTTACTCAAGGCAAAAATCGTTTAGGTTGATTGGCGCTCTGGAACTCCCACATGCTTAAACACCCCATCTTATTGCCGATTGCGCTCATGCTGTTTTTAGCGCTGCTGACGTTCTGGATTAACCAGACCGTGCAGGAGCAGGCACTGAGCCTGAGCCGCTTAAGCCGCCACGATCCGGACTACATGCTTTATAACTTTGTCAGCACGCGTACCGACGCCACTGGCAATACCAAATACGTGTTAGCCGCCGCAGAGATGCGCCACTTTCCGGATAACGACTACACTGAGTTACAACGCCCGCGCTTCACCCAGTTTGGGCAGGATAAACCTTACACCCAAATTCATGGCCAGCATGGCAAAGTCTCGGCCAATGGTAAACTGGTCGAGTTTAGCAAGCAGGTCAAAGTGGTTCGCCAGGGCACACTGGCCAAACCTGAAATGCAGTTGCAGACCGAGCATTTAACACTGGAGCCGGATACAGACCTGGCATATACCGATTTACCGGTCACCATCCGCCAGCTACCGGCGACCGTGATTACAGGCACCGGCATGCGCTTTGATAACAAAGCTGGCACCATGCAATTATTTAACCGGGTACATGTACATTATGTACGCCCACCCGTCGTCGCCAAAACTGCAAGCCCGGCAGCGAAGGCGAAAAAAGGCAATCACAAGGGTCGTTGATTCTGGAGAAATGAGTTGAACACGCACAAGCCATTATTTTATGCCACCTGCTTGACCTTATGGGCACTGCTGCAGTGGTCAACCAGCGTGCTGGCTGAAGAGTCAGACCGTGACCAGCCAATTGAGCTGGAAGCGGACACCGTGACGGTGAATGATGCCAAAAAAATCAGCATTTACACGGGCAATGTGATCCTCAACCAGGGCACCCTGCAAATCAAGGCCGACAAAATGATTGTGCGTGAAGACCAGGATGGTTTTCAGCACAGCACCTGTACCGGCAACCCGACCACATTCAAGCAAAAACGCACTGGCAAAGATGAATGGATGCAAGGCAGTGGACAGCGTATTGAATACAACGCACGCATGGACAAGGTACAGCTATATACCAACGCCTGGGTCAAACGTGGTGAAGACGTCGTCACCGGCGACTACATCAGTTATGACGCCAATGCAGAGTACGCCGAAGTGATTGGTGGCACCAAAGCCAACCCAAACGGCACTGCTGGCAGCCGCGTCAAAGCAACCATTCAGCCCAAAAACAAAACCACGCCGCCTGTGATTGATAACAAGCCAACCTCGCAACAAGGGCTGCGCATGAACCGCTCACTGCAAATCAAAGTGGAACCGGCACCTGCCGACGCCAATAATGAGCCCGCGAAAGTGCAACCTTAAAGAACGGCCTTATGCAGACAACAGCTTCACCAGATCATAACCATTTACGTGTCAGCCACCTGAAAAAGGCTTACCAGGGCCGCACCGTGGTCAAAAACACCACGCTAGAGCTACACAGCGGCGAAGTGATTGGTCTGCTCGGCCCCAATGGCGCGGGTAAAACCACCAGTTTTTATATGATTGTTGGCCTGGTCGCACTGGACGATGGCAGCATTACACTCAATGGCGCAGATGTGAGCCATTCCCCCATGCACGAGCGCGCGCGCATGGGACTGGCTTACCTGCCACAAGAAGCGTCCATTTTTCGCAAAATGACAGTGACCGATAATATTTTATCGATTCTGGAAACCCGCCCTTATACAGAAGAAGAACGCGAAGCGCGGCTGGAGTCCTTACTGGATCAACTACATATCCAGCATATCCGCCATAGCCAGGCCGTGAGCCTGTCGGGCGGTGAGCGCCGCCGAGTAGAGATTGCGCGCTGCCTGGCCACCGATCCGAAGTTCATCCTGCTGGATGAGCCGTTTGCCGGGATTGACCCAATTGCGGTGATTGAGATCCAGAAAATTATCCGCTACTTGAGCAGCCAGAATATCGGCATTTTGATTACAGACCACAACGTGCGTGAAACCCTGGACATTTGTGACCGGGCATATATCGTCAATGAAGGCGCAGTGTTTGCCGCTGGCACGCCAGACGAGATCATTCAGAACGAAGGCGTACGTGAAGTCTATCTGGGCAAGAATTTTAGGCTGTAACCAGTTATGAAGCAAAACCTGCAATTACGCATCTCACAAAACCTGGCGCTCACACCGCAGTTGCAGCAGTCTATCCGGCTGTTGCAGTTGTCGACGCTGGAGTTAAGCCAGGAGCTGGAAACCATCCTGCAGGAAAACCCGCTGCTGGAAATGGCCGATGGTGAAGAGGGCGAATTTGAAGATAACGCCCCCACCGCAACCGGGGCAGCAGAATCTGAGCTACCCGATGCAAGTTCGTTTGATGTCGCGACGCAAACAGAAATTACCGCGCCAGCAGAGACCTTGCGCGAAGAGTTGCACGAGGAGCTCGGTGGCAACGAAGGCGAGCAGGCCAATCTGAGTGAAGAGTTTTCACCGCCCGAGTTTGAGGACGACTATGAAGAGTTTGGCAGCACCAGCAACTGGGATGAAGCAGGCCGCAACAACCTCGATGATGAAGATAGCGACTTCTCCCGCCAGGATGCTAGCAACATCAGCCTGCGCGAACACCTGATCAACCAGATGCAACTGGCACACCTGTCTAAGCGGGACATGGATCTGGTGAAGTTCTTGCTCGACAGCATTAACGATGATGGTTATTTAGAGCAGGATTTACAGGAGATTGTCGACCTGTTGCCGCCAGAATTGGAAATCGAGTTACTGGAGCTGGAAACGGCACTGAAATTGATCCAGAACTTGGATCCGATTGGTGTCGGTGCACGCGACCTGCGTGAATGCATCCTGCTACAGCTGCAGGTACTGCCGCCTGAAACGCCTTATCTGCGCATTGCAATGGCGATTGCCAAAGACCACCTGGCATTGCTGGCCAACAAAGACTTTGTCAAACTGCGCAAGGTACTCACTTGCGACGAAGCTGCGCTCAAAGGTGCGCAGCAACTGATTCGCCAGCAAAACCCGAAACCCGGTAACGAGTTTGCCAGCTTTAGCCATGACCACTTTATTCAGCACGATGTGGTGGTCAAAAAAATCAAAGGCATCTGGATGGCCTCGCTCAATGACGGCGTGATTCCCAAGCTGCGCATCAACCAGCTCTATGCGGATATTCTCAAGCGCAACCGTGAAAGCTCTGGCCAATACCTGCAAAGCCAGATGCAGGAAGCGAAATGGATGATTAAGAATATCCAGCAGCGCTTTTCGACCATCCTGCGCGTCTCACAGGCGATTGTAGACAGGCAACGCAACTTCTTTGAGCATGGCGAAATTGCCATGCGCCCTTTGGTATTGCGCGAAATCGCCGAAGAGCTGGACTTGCACGAAAGTACGGTTTCACGGGTCACCACGCATAAGTACATGCTTACACCGCGCGGTGTGTTTGAGTTGAAATACTTCTTCGGTAGCTCGGTAGCGACCGATGCAGGCGGCTCTTGCTCAGCCACTGCGATTCGCGCCCTGATCAAGCAAATGGTGGCCGAAGAGAATCCGAAAAAACCACTGTCGGATAACCAGATTACGGACACTCTGGCGCAGCAAGGCATTGTCGTTGCACGCCGCACCATCGCCAAATACCGCGAATCACTGAATATTCCACCAGCCAATTTACGCAAATCGCTATAAAACAAAAAGGCCGCAATTGCGGCCTTTTTGTTTAACAGGCTTTTTATTTAATGGTGATTTTGGCAAACTTGCGTTTACCCACTTGTGCCACCACAGTCACGCCTTTAGCCAGCGGCAAGTTCTTGTCGTCGACCTTCACACTATCCAGTTTCACCCCACCTTGCTGCACGGCACGCATGGCTTCACTGGTGCTTTCCACCAAGCCCGCCTGCTTCAGTAACTGGCTGATGCCTATGCTGTCGCCATCAATCACCACTTCCACCTCAGGCACATCATCAGGAATACCGCCTTTGGCACGTGTCTGGAAGTCCTGCAGGGCTTTTTCAGCCGCGGCCTGGCCGTGAAAGCGGGCGACGATTTCTTGTGCAAATCCAACCTTGATATTGCGCGGATTGTCACCAGCAGCTACTTGCGCCTTCCACTCGGCAATCGTTTCCAGGGTAGCAAACGACAGCAGGTCAATGTAACGCCACATCAGGTCATCAGAAATAGACATTATCTTGGCAAAAATCGTCTCTGGCGCTTCGCTGATACCAATGTAATTACCCAAAGACTTGGACATCTTGTTGACGCCGTCCAGGCCTTCCAGCAGCGGCATCATCAGCACACACTGCTGTGACTGGCCAGCCTGCTTTTGCAACTCACGGCCCATGAGCAGGTTAAATTTCTGGTCTGTGCCACCCAGTTCCAAATCTGCCTGCAACGCGACAGAGTCATAGCCTTGCAACAATGGATACAAGAACTCATGAATCGCAATCGGCTGGTTGCCTTTGAAGCGTTTGGAGAAATCATCACGCTCCAGCATACGGGCCACCGTGTGGCTGGCTGCCAGCTTGATCATGCCCGCCGCCCCGAGGTCGCTTAACCATTTGGAGTTAAACACAATCTCGGTTTTGGCCGGATCCAGAATCTTGAATACCTGTTCGGAATAGGTATCGGCATTCGCCTTCACCTGCTCAACCGTTAACGGCGGACGCGTGGTACTTTTACCCGTCGGGTCACCGATCATGCCGGTAAAATCTCCGATCAGGAACAAAATCTGGTGCCCCAGATCCTGCAACTGGCGCAATTTGTTAATCAGCACGGTGTGACCCAAATGCAAGTCTGGTGCGGTCGGGTCAAACCCGGCTTTCACACGTAAAGGCTTGCCGGTTTTCAGCTTTTCAATCAGCTCCTGCTCAATTAATAACTCATCGGCACCGCGTTTGATAATCGCCAGGGCGTTTACAATGTCTGGACTCAGGGCTTCAGCCGCCGTTGAGGCTTGGTTTACGTCTGTCATAAAGATTCTTTTTTTGAGGCGCGCGTTGCGCACGCTTCGTCACGAAAGTAAAACAGGTATTTTAACGTAATCCCAGGCATTTCTGTAAGCAAGGCATGAGCAGTGTTACACTTATGCCTTATGAATTTTTCTGCCCCGCCCACTCAAACACGCCTGTTTATTGGCCTGATGTCTGGTACCAGTCTGGATGGGGTGGATGCAGTGCTGGTCGCACAACAAGACGGTCATCTGCAGCAACAAAGCCAGTTTTTTCTGCCTTATCCTGCGGATATCAGACAAATCCTGTTGGATCTGCACACCCCAGCCGTCAACGAATTACATACTGCCGCTATAGTGTCCAACCAGCTGGCCGACCTGTACGCAGCGGCAGTTCAAGGCTTATTGCAAACAGCAAATATCTCTGCCGCAGCTGTCACCGCCATTGGCTGCCATGGGCAAACCATACGCCACTGCCCAGACCTGGCCAACGGCCAGGCCTACACCTTGCAATTGGGCAACCATGCACGTCTGGCAGAACGCACAGGCATCACCGTGGTTGGCGATTTCCGCAGCCGCGATATTGCCGCTGGCGGACAAGGTGCGCCTTTGGTGCCCGCCTTTCACCAGGCCATCTTTGCGGCAGCTGATACCCATCGCGTGATCTTGAATATTGGCGGCATTGCCAACCTGAGTGATTTACCTATAAGTGGCAGCGTGACCGGGTTTGATTCCGGCCCCGGCAACTTGCTCATGGATGCCTGGACCCTGCAACACACCGGCCAGACGTATGATGCCGGAGGTGCCTGGGCAGTGCGCGGCAGCGTCAATCAAGCGTTGCTGGACGCATTGCTCGCTGAGCCGTATTTTGCGCTCCCCATCCCTAAAAGTACCGGGCGCGACCTGTTTAACCAAACCTGGCTCAACGCACACCTGCAAACCCATGCGGATACACCTCAGAATGTCGCCCGCACGCTGCTGGAATTGACCGCTGTGACGATTGCTCAGGCTTTAAAGCAACATTGCAGCGGTGCCACCGAGATTTATGCCTGTGGCGGCGGTGCACATAATCTTGCCCTAATAGACCGGCTGCAAACGCTATGCGGACTACCGGTACAACGCACCGACGTACTCGGCATTGGGGTCGACTGGGTGGAAGCCGTTGCCTTTGCCTGGCTGGCGCAACGCTGCCTGGATCATCAACCCGGCAACCTGCCTGCCGTCACCGGCGCAGCAGGGCCACGAGTGTTAGGTGCGATTTACCCAAATTAAACCAAAGACACCCTAAAGCAGTGCGAATGCACTCAACGTTTGATTTAAACTGGTGCAGGATTGAAGACGATTTTTTAACTTTTCCATGCTCATTTCTGCACAAGCACCCATATTCAAAAACGATTGCGTATAATTTAGACAACCTAGACTTAAAGACAGAGTACGTTATGGCTACCAAAGCGACCATTACATTTGACAACGACAGTGCTGCAATTGAATTACCCGTCTTAAAAGGCTCTTTGGGCACAGATGTGATCGACATCCGCAGCCTGGGCAAACACGGCTACTTCACCTTTGACCCCGGCTTTATGTCTACCGCCTCGTGTAACTCGGGCATCACTTTTATCGATGGTGAACAAGGCCTGCTGTATTACCGCGGCTACCCGATCGAGCAACTGGCAGAAAACTGTGACTTCCTCGAAGTCTCATATCTGCTGCTCAATGGCGAATTGCCAGACCTGCAACAGCGTGAAGAGTTTGTCGGCACCATCCGCCAGCACACCATGCTGCACGACCAGATGAGCAATGTATTCCGCGGTTTCCGCCGTGATGCCCACCCGATGGCCGTCATGATTGCCGTCGTCGGCGCCATGGCAGCGTTTTACCCCGACAATAACAACGTGGCAGACCCGGAATCGCGTAAAGTAGCCGCCATGCGCCTGCTAGCCAAAGTGCCAACAATCGCCGCCTGGAGCTATAAATACAATATCGGTGAGCCATTCATGTACCCAAAAAACAAATTGGGTTACGCTGAAAACTTCATGCACATGATGTTCGCCACGCCATGCGAAGAATACGTGCCCAACCCTATCCTGGCCCGTGCGTTTGAACGCATCCTGATCCTGCATGCGGATCACGAACAAAACGCCTCAACCTCGACTGTGCGCCTGGTAGGCTCCAGCGGTGCCAACCCGTTTGCCTGTATCGCGGCCGGGATCGCTTCATTGTGGGGTCCGTCACATGGTGGCGCCAACGAGGCCACACTGAACATGCTGGAAGAAATTGGCGATGTCAGCCGCATTGGTGAGTTCATCAAGCGCGCCAAAGACAAAACCGACAGCTTCCGCCTCATGGGCTTTGGCCACCGTGTTTACCGCAATATGGATCCACGCGCCTCTATCATGCGCAAGACCTGCCACGAAGTGCTTAACGAACTCGGACTGCATGACGACCCAATGTTCAAACTGGCTATGGAGCTGGAAAAAATCGCACTCGAAGATGAATACTTCGTTTCGCGCAAACTGTACCCCAATGTAGATTTCTACAGTGGCATCGTCATGCGCGCGATGGGCATCCCCAACTCCATGTTTACCGCCATTTTTGCCCTGGCGCGCACCGCAGGCTGGATTTCACAATGGTGCGAAATGAACGCAGACCCCGACCAAAAAATTGGCCGTCCGCGCCAGTTGTATGTCGGTTCAGAGCGCAGGGAGTTTGTACCGCTGCACCAACGCTAGCCACTGGCTGCATCAGCAAAAATAAAAAGCCCGATATCAGCAGATTGTCGGGCTTTTTATTTTCTCCAATACCTATCGCCTCCGCTAACGCAACACACCAAGATCATGAAATTGTTTTGTCAGTGCATCCGCCAGCTGACGATAACCTTCTGCATTCGGATGCACTTGATCAGCACGCAGTCGGCCATCTGACAAGACAGCAGACACCGCGTTGGGCACTAATAATGCGCCCGTTGCCTCGGCCGCGCGTGCATAGAGCGGATGATCACTGAGCGGACCAGCCAGACTCACTTCCGGCATAGCAATCAATATAGCGACCGCATCCGTCTGCTGTACTAGATGTACGATACTTTTCAGGTTCTCCTCGACACGCGCTGGCGCCATTTGCCGCAAGAAATCATTGCCGCCCAACTCAACAATGACCAATCGAGGTCTATGCTGTGCCAATAAGCCAGGTAAGCGTGACAAACCACCGCTGGAAACATCTCCAGCAATACCGGCATTGATGACCTGCCAGCCGGTCTTGCGTGCCAGCAGTGTCGGATAATCCTGCGTACCATGCTCGGCGCCTGTACCGTAGCTAATGCTATCGCCCAGCACAAGTACGGTCGCGCCAGCAGGGATAGCCTGCACCTCCGCTGCATGCTTGGTACAGCCCTGGCCGATAACAGCCATACTCATGACAAGTATCAGCCGACATAAAAAAAGCCAAGCACACGCTTGGCTTTTCTCAATCATAAAACGCATGACTGAATGCAGTCGTTAAACCGAGAACGAGCTACCACAACCACAAGTGGTGGTCGCATTCGGGTTACGAATCACGAACTGTGAACCTTGCAGGCTGTCGGTGTAATCAATTTCGGCACCGGCCAGGTATTGCAAGCTCATCGGGTCGATCAGCAACGTCACGCCGTCTTTATCCACTTGCGTATCATCGTCGTTCACTTCTTCTTCAAAAGTAAACCCGTACTGGAAACCTGAGCAACCACCGCCGCTCACAAATACGCGCAGTTTCAGGTCAGGGGTGCCTTCTTCGTCAATCAGCTCTTTGACTTTTTTGGCGGCGTTGTCGGTGAATACCAGCGGTACTGGCATTTCTAGGGTAGCTTCTGCGGTCATCATAGACTCCTGTCAAATTCTCAATAACAATATGGTGACGAAAAATTTAATTTCAAGTCGTCTCTGGTTCGGCAGTTTCTGCCTGCTCGCCCAGGTAAATCAGTTTTCCTTCAATCACGGCGCCCGTATGCATTTCCAGCGACTTGTAATACAAGTCACCCACAATCCGTGCCTTGCTTTGCAATTCAATAAACACAGAGGATCTGACCGGGCCGCGTATCATGCCATTCAAGACTATTTTAGAAGCTTCTACCGCCCCTGTCACCGCCCCGTTTTCACTAATGATCAAAGTGCTGGGGTGTTCACGTTTTTCAATCACATTGCCGGCGATCAAACCATCGACTCTCAAGCCACCGGCAAACTGCATATTGCCATTGATTTGTGTCTCATGGCCAATCAGGGTATCAATGTGGCTATCGATTTGAACGCTTTTTTTGAAAAACATGCTACTTCCTGTTCAGAATTATCTTAAATGGCGATGCCCATTAAGCATCAGCCATATCATGCAGCCTGCTAACGCTTGGTCATATTCTTGTAAAACACCAATTCTTCTTTCAGTTTGATGCTTTCATCCTGCTGCGCTGTGAGCGTCTTGGCCAGGTTGTTACTGGTGGCCAGCTCCACTTGCAGCTCACGCTGCGAGGCAATCAGTTTTTTCTGTAATTCAATATTTTCGGTGGTCACTTGACGCAAACGCTGGCGTATATGCTCACCATCATCATCATGCACCACCCAGTAGGCCAATGCAAAACCAATCAGGACATAAGAAACCGCCAGCATGCTTTGAAAATACCAGGGCCTGTGCGAGCGTACTGCCACCTGCTTGGCGGTTAGGCCAAAATGGTTTCTCAGTCTTCTGCGTATCGGCCGGATCATTATGGCAACAACGGCAGCACTTGCAAACCGGCATCCGGCGCCAGGTTAAACATCAAATTCATATTCTGTACAGCTTGGCCAGAAGCGCCTTTGACCAGGTTGTCCTGCACGACAACGATTGTGACATAATCGCCCGCTTGTGGGTATAGCGCCATCCGCAAAACGTTGGCACCGCGGACTGAGCGTGTTTCCGGCAGTGAGCCTGCAGGCATCACATCCACAAAAGTGGCGCCCTGGTAACGCTG
This sequence comes from Methylophilus sp. 'Pure River', assembly GCF_046765995.1. Lineage (NCBI taxonomy): Bacteria > Pseudomonadati > Pseudomonadota > Betaproteobacteria > Nitrosomonadales > Methylophilaceae > Methylophilus > Methylophilus sp. 'Pure River'. The sequence goes on from NZ_JBKOUE010000009.1 coordinate 90,323, forward strand.
CTCATAGACTTGCTGCAACACTTGTTGCTTGCCCTGTGCGTTAAGTTTGACATGTAAAGTGGTCAGCATGCCACGAATCATCGGAATCAAATGCGGAACGAATATGAGGTTGACCGCTTCGCTACCGGACAGTTTCTTTAACTGGGCCAGAATTTCGGGATGGTGCCGGTGCCCAGCCACGCCGTAAGCTTTCAGGTTATCGCTGGACTCAGAGAACAAGGTGCCCACTTCGGCTTTTCTACCAGCACCGGAGACGCCAGATTTGGCATCGGCAATAATAGGCACAGAGAAATCAATCCATCCCTGCTCCAACAACGGAGCCAGGCCTAGCAATACCGTGGTCGGGTAGCACCCAGGATTACCAATCACTTGTGCCTGCTGCACGTCAGCGGCATATAACTCCGGCAAACCATACACGGCTTCTTTCAGCACGTCCGTACAGCTATGCGGCAACTTGTACCACTTTTCGAACTCAACGGCATCTTGCAGGCGGAAATCAGCCGCCAAATCAATCACTTTCACGCCTGCCGCCACCAGCGCAGGCGTTTGTGCCATCGCAACCCCATGTGGTGTGGCAAAAAAGACCACGTTGCATTGGGTTAAATCGACCGTAGCGGGATCGCTGAACTTTAAGTCCACAACACCACGCAAGCTGGGAAACATATCGGCGACCGGCAATCCAGCCTCGCCCCTGGAGGTAATCACTTGCAATTGCACATCAGGATGCCTTGCCAGCAAACGCAGCAACTCAACTCCGGTATAACCGGTTCCACCTACAATGCCAACTTTGATTTTTTCCATATCTTTAAACCAGATGCGCGTTCAACAACGACCCATGCATAAAAAGTAAAACAATATAAATGAAAAAGGCCGCCAATGCGACCTTTTTGCACAACAGGTTTGTAACAAACGTTGGAAATTAACGTTTGGAGAACTGTTTACGACGACGCGCTTTACGCAGGCCGACTTTCTTACGTTCAACTTCACGTGCATCACGTGTGACGAAACCAGCGTGAGACAATGCGCTCTTCAAAGCTGCATCGTAGTCAATCAACGCACGGGTAATGCCATGACGCACTGCACCCGCTTGACCGGATTCACCACCACCATGCACATTCACCAGAATATCAAAGCTGGCTGTGTTGTTAGTCAATTCCAGTGGTTGACGCAAAATCATGCGAGAAGTCTCGCGTGAGAAGTAAACGTCAACTGGCTTGTCGTTGACCACGATGTTGCCACTGCCGGACTTCAGGAACACACGTGCCACTGAACTTTTGCGGCGGCCGGTGCCGTAGTTGTATTTACCGATCATGTTTTATCCTAATCGTCTTAAATTAGATGGTTAATGGTTGCGGTTGTTGCGCAATGTGCTCGTGCTTGTCGCCCGCATACACTTTCATTTTCTTGATCATGGCATAGCCCAAAGGACCTTTTGGCAACATGCCTTTCACAGCTTTCTCCAACGCACGACCTGGGAAACGATCTTGCATTTTTGAGAATGAAGTTGTAGTGATACCGCCTGGGTAACCGGAGTGACGGTGGTACAACTTGTCGCCAGCCTTGTTACCGGTTACTTTAATTTTGTCCGCATTGACTACGATGATGTAGTCGCCAGTATCCACGTGTGGTGTGTAAATAGCTTTATGCTTACCACGCAGGCGATGAGCGATTGCGCTGGCCAAACGACCCAATACCAAGTCAGTGGCGTCGATCACGAACCAGTCACGTTGTACTTCATGCGATTTTGCTGAAAAAGTTTTCATTTTATAACTACCGAGTTATAGCGTATAAATTAAGAGGGCGGATTATAAGTCAGCTTGAGAAAGGTTGTCAACGAATTATTCTAAAATAATCGGAACTAGCCTGACGGCATCAGGTTGCTGACTAAGGCAAGCAATTTTGTGGCTTTTTTGCCATCAATTATGCAAATTACCTGACATAAAACGTGCTTTTATCACAAACAAGCCTTGTTTTTTCAAGGATAATTGCAACTGGGTGCTATATTAGCTCAAGTTTTGACTTTCTGCACCCGTTTACTTGTTGCGACTGAATTGATTTAAGCCATCGCCATTTAACTAAACAGCAGCACCGACTCTAAAAATAATTTTGATACTTTCGGGCATATACAAAGCTAAACAATATATTCACGCCGCCAGTTGGCGAGGGCTTTGTGCTTCCCTGCTGTTTGCGTTGACGCCCTTGCTGCAAGCTGCAGAGTTCGGTGCACTGTCCATTGAGTCTGTGCCGGGCCAGCCACTGCTGGCACAACTGCCACTGAATCATGTGCAGACCAACACTGACATCAGTTGCTTCAGCCTGAACCAATCTTCCAAACAAGCCTCAGCAGACTCCAATCCTGTCCACCTGGAGTACACCACCCTGGGTAGCCAACAGGGCGTTTTAATGCTGTGGTCTGATGCCGCCATTGCCAACCCACTGACGCTGACACTCACGGATCGCTGCCAGCACTCGCGACAAACTGTCACTATTCACCCCGATAATACCGTCGCCATCGCCATGGCAGCTGTGCTGCCTCCTGTCAGCAACACAACGCCTGAGCCGGTTGCCACTCAACCAGAAGCCCTAGAGTTACCGCCCGCGCCACCAGCCATCCCGGTGGAGGCCTATACCGCACTGCAAGCGCAAATCAATGATCTGCAGCAAAACTTCAAACAACTGCAAACCAAGTCTGATGTGTTGTATGCCAGCAACCTGGCGCAGGCGGACATCCTGGCAACGCTGAAAACCCAGCTGACCCGCCTGCAAAACGAAAACCATTTATTACGCACCTTGGTCATCGCCTTGGGCCTGGCGCTGATTGCCAGCGGCTTTTTCTTTGCTGACTGGTTACGCCGCCACGCCGCCGTGCCCAAAGTGATGAAGTCGCGCCGCGCGTCCAAGCAAAGTGAAGCGCCATCCATACCGACCGAGGGTGCATCCGGCCCGGCGACGCGCCCATTAAGCGGCAAACCTTTTTCCGCCACTGTATTGCCAACGCAGCAAACGGGTGACGCCAAGAGCCTGAATCTGCCGACACAACCGCCAACACCCACCAAAACAAGCAGCCGGTTAAAATCGGTGCCTATGCATGCCAACGATGATGCGGTGATGCCACACGGCGTACCGCAGAAAGTGAGCTCACAGCAAAGCACCCAGACAGTGATGCAGGATGCCTCACGCCTGTTTACACATGGCCGGGTGAATCAGGCGATTGATCATTTGCAACAGCATTTGGCCAAACACCCGAAATCCTCGCCCTGGATGTGGTTGTATTTACTGGATTTGCTATCCAAAGAAGGCAAGCAGCAAGAGTTTGATATTGTGGCTGGCGAATGCCGCAAGCATTTCAACCTCAACGTCGAACACGCGCCGGACTTGAAACAGCAAGGCATTGAATCGTTCCCGCGCGTGATGAAGGCTTTACAGCAGGCTTGGGGCACCCCGCAGGTGATTGCCTTGATTGATGACCTTGTTTACAACACGCGACTGGTACCACGCATGGGCTTTGAGCGCAGCGTGTTTGAAGACCTGATGCTACTGAAGGAAATTGCCTGCCAGACACAAAACCTGCCTGCCGTGCCGCCAGCGCCAAAAACGGCTGACCATGAAGAACCGATCAATGGCAATTTGCGCGAATTGCAGCAACTGTCAGAAGATCTTTATATTTTGGCGCCGGTTGAACACACACCGTTCCAATACTGGACAGACTTTACCTTTGAGTTGGACGAACCTTCAACATTACGCAAGTCCGCCTAAACCGTAGCTGGCTGCCAGCCCGGCGGTCAATGCCGCACCAATCCAAACATTTTCCAGAAACGCCTTGAAACAATCGCCGGGTTGCCGGTAACGAATCAGCGTATATTGCCGCCATAACTGCACAGCCGCCGCAGCCCAACCCAGCCAGAATGCCCAGCCCAGTGCGAGTATATGCGCAACATAGGCCAATATCAGCAGCATGGCGACAAAGCACGCCATAATCGCCAGCACATCAAAACGGCCGAAGGTGATGGCCGAAGAGCGGATGCCAATTTTGAGGTCATCTTCGCGGTCGACCATGGCATAAGCCGTGTCATAAGCGACCGACCAGCAGACGTTGGCCAGCAATAGCCACCAGGCAACCGCAGGCACCTGCCCCTGCAAGGCAACAAAGGTCATCGGGATGCCAAAGCCAAAGGCAATGCCCAGATAGGCTTGTGGAATGGCAAAAAAGCGCTTGGTGTAAGGATAACTGACGGCAAGAAACAGCGCGGGCACAGACCATAACACGACCTGCCAGCCCAGCGTACACACCAGCACAAATGCCAGCAACGATAATCCCGCTGCAACCAGGTAGGCTTCCTTGACAGAGATTTCCCCTGTCGCCAACGGCCGCTGATGGGTGCGCGCCACGGCGCCGTCCCAATGCCGGTCAGCAATATCATTCAACGCACATCCGGCTGAGCGCATCAGTATCGTACCCGGCACAAACACGCACACCACCCACCATTGCGGCCGCCCCTGTCCGGCAATCAGCAGACCCCACAGGGTCGGCCATAACAGCAGCCAGATGCCGATAGGCTTATCCAGCCGTGTCAGCTGGTAATAAGCATGCCATTGGGCGAGTGATCGCATAAAAAAGGATTCCTGATAAGGATTAACGAACAGGTGGCCGGACGCAAGTCGGCAAAAACACTTCAGTGACCAGCAAGCGATAATGCCGCAGACAAAACAATGAGCGCCTGGCCCATAGCCTCTGTGACATTTGCACGGAGGCATGACGGCAAAAAGCCTGGTGCAGCGGGTGCGCAGGTGACAGCTTGCGGTAGTGTAACCGGCCACGCTGCACGCTGGCATTGGCAAACAGTGCTGCACCCAATGGCACACGCCCGATCTTGCGCAACTGACACCATGCCCCTCGCAGATCCTTGCGGGCAATGACGCTGTGCGCAAACACCTGCGGCTGCCCCTCGCCCATGAGCATCACCTCACGCACCCAGGCATGGGTAGCCGCTGGTAATCTCAACAATCCCTGTTCATCGACATTCGGCTTGCGCCAACCTTGAGATAAGACTTGCACAGCGAAATCCGGATATTGACGTTTTAAGCGCGCAGTTAACGAGCCACGCTCCTGCAACCATGGCCGCAAAGGCAACTGGCCAACAACATGCGCTTGCCAGCCGGAATCCTGCCTGTCATGAATGCGGTGCATGGCAGCTAGCGCGGCAAGGGGAATGTTTTAGGCAACCACACCCACAGCTGCCCTTGCTGGCGCATTGCGCCTGCCAGCTTGCCTGCAGGCTCACCCTCACCCCAATAAACATCCGCCCGTACACCGCCTTTAATGGCACCACCAGTATCTTGTGCCTGCATCAGCTGCTGCAAGGGTGCGTCTGAATTTGGGTACGTCGTCGCCAGGTACACGGGCGCACCCAATGGAATATAAAACGGGTCGACCGCAATACTGCGCGCAGCGGTTAATGGCACACCCAACGCCCCTAGCGGGCCGGACAACCCTGAAGGTAAAAATTTAAAAAATACGTAGCTAGGATTCGCATCCAGCAAGGCGCGCAATTGATCCGGATGTTGCTGGCCCCAGGTTTTAATGCCTTGCATGGAGGCTTCACTCGCCACCATTTCGCCACGCTCGACTAACAGCTTACCGATAGACTGGTATGGATGCCCGTTTTGATCAGCATACCCCACCGGCAATCGCTCGCCATTTTCAAGCTCAACAATGCCTGAACCTTGCACCTGCAGGAAAAACGCTTCAACAGCATCATTGACCCATAACAGTTCATTGCCAGCCAGTGGCGATTGCGTTTGCTCAATATCTGCACGTGTGTAATAAGGGATGAGTGACTGCCCTTGCAAGCGGCCTCGCACGCGCTTGTATTTGAGCTCAGGAAACAGCCCGGACAAGTTCACTGTAATCAGGTCAGCAGGTGTTTTATAAAGTGGCACCGGGTAGCGGGCGCTGGCAGTGCGCGCACCTTTTAATACCGGCTGGTAATAGCCGGTCATCAAACCTTGCGGCGCACCTTCTGGCTGCTGTGTCTGATACACATTAAAATATTGCTGCCAATAAGCCTGGATAGCGACGGCATCATCGGCCTTGACCAGCAAAGCCACAGCACAGACGGCTTGCCAGTCAGGCTTGTTTTTGAGTCCCTGGCAGCCCTGCATCCACGCGCGCCAGCTTGTAACCCAGTCCTCTTTTGCCAGTCCAGGCAATTCTGCCCAACTGGCTGGCTTTAACAGGGCATAAGGCTGCGTCGGCACATTGCTCGCCGCTGGTTTTTCAGGCGCCGGTGCCACAGGCGGCTTGGCTGGTGTGGTTGGTTTGGTGACGGGGGGCTTGGTAGCGGGCGGCACGCTTTGGCAACCCGCCAGCAAGCACATGGAGGCCAGCACAATCGCCTGGCAGAATTTGAGCATATGGTTGGCTATCACTGTGTTGTTTTTTGCAATGTCGATATTTGGCGTATGCATACGCCGGATTAAGTCAGCCACATCAACACGCTTAGTGCAAACCAGCAGCCTGATGTAACCAAAAGGTCGGGATGTCCACCTCAAACCAGTGACCATCCACCGCAACCATTTGATACGTGCCAAACATTTCACCACTTGGCGTGCTGAACATGACGCTACTGGTATAGCGATATTCAGCCTCAGGCGCCAGCAGCGGCTGGTCACCCACCACGCCCAGGCCTTTCACCTCGCGCACTTGCTGCATGGCATCAGTAATGACCCAATGACGGCTGATGAGTTGCACCGGCGTCTTACCGGTATTGCGGATGGTAATGGTGTAGGCATACACATATTGCCCCGCCTCGGGTGACGATTGCGCGGCCAAATACTCGGTAGCAACCGACACCTCGCATGCATATAAGCCAGTATCCGTCACGATTAGCCTATCATGCCTGTGGTTGGGGAGCTTGGGCTGGCAGAATACAGCTTCTTCGCCATGCGCCCGGCCAGGAATGACTCGCGACCCGCTTCAACCGCTTTTTTCATCGCGCTAGCCATTAGCACCGGGTCACGCGCCGCAGCAATCGCCGTGTTCATCAGCACCCCGGCACAGCCGAGCTCCATAGCAATCGCCGCATCAGAGGCACAGCCCACACCCGCATCAACCAGCACCGGGATCTTGGCACTTTCAATAATAATCTGCAGGTTCCACGGATTTAAAATGCCCATGCCGGAACCAATCAACGAGGCCAGCGGCATCACGGCGACACAGCCGATGTCTTCCAGTTGCTTGGCAATAATCGGGTCATCCGAGGTATACACCATCACCTCAAACCCCTCTTTTACCAGCGTTTTGGCCGCGGCAATGGTCTCAGTCACATTCGGGTATAAAGTGTTAGGGTCACCCAGCACCTCCAGCTTGACCAGCTTATGGTCATCAAGCAACTCACGCGCCAGGCGCAAGGTGCGTACCGCATCATCCGCACTGTAACAGCCAGCCGTATTTGGCAAATAGGTAAACTCACTGGGTGGCAAATAATCCAGCAAAGAAGGTTCACTGGCATTCTGGCCAATATTGGTCCGGCGGATGGCCACGGTGACAATTTCTGCGCCACTGGCATCAATGGCGGCACGTGTCTGCGTAAAATCCTTGTATTTGCCGGTGCCCACCAACAAGCGGGACTGATAAGACTTACCAGCGATTACCAAAGCGTCATTCATATTCAAAACTCTCTATTCAATGCTTTTCAAAACGGTCTGCTAGCCATTAGCCGCCACCAACAGCGCCCACGATTTCCAGCTTATCATCCGCCTGCAACTGCACATCGGCAAATTGGCTGCGCGGCACAATGTCGCCATTGCGCTCAATGGCAATGCGCTTGCCGGTGAGCTGCATATGCTCAACCAGCGCCAGCACGCTCATGGCCTCAGCGGGCAGTACCGTGGCTTTACCGTTGACAAAAATTTGCATGCCGCTCTTCATTTTTGATTAATCAAGCCGATATTTTACGAAAAATCAGCGCATTTGGCTTTCAGTTTTTCGTGCGCGGTCTTTTTTCATGTGTGGTGCAAGCACAAGCGTGCTTAAAGCCTGTCATCCGAACCGGATGGACATGCGTTAAGGTGGGGAAACATGGCACCATGTTTGCTTGTATGTTGTAGCAATACAAATATGTCGTAAGAAATTGACAAGTTTGGTCATCACGGCAGAGTTCACATTGCTGTACAAGGAACTTTTTGTTAATTTTGGCGCCACATGCACGACGAACACAATTCGTCGTTTTGTGCCCCGAATATTGGAAATCCCAAAAGGAATATTGAAATGCAAACCGCTCAGTCACACCAAGCCACTCCGTCCAAGGTTTTTTTAGTGGACGAAATCTATGCACCAAGCCTGAACCCTTCTGCCGCCAACCTGGCGGATGCCAAGGCAGCCATTGAAGCACAGCAACACACGAAAGCCATTAACGAGTTACACCGCTTTCTAGAGTCCAGCTGCGACTGCGTTTAATCACGCAGCATTCGCTGGCACAAGACCCGGTTTCGGGTCACGATTTTTACTCAATGCAGACACTGCGTTGAGTCTCGATACACTGATCTGAACTCAGCCTGTAGCTGGCTTTGCTTCCCCTAAAACAGGACTTTCTGATCATTTCAGAAAAAAGATGGCGACTAGCGCCATCTTTTTTATTTATGCATCTCGCGGGCACCATTGCCGGTGCCCGACAAAACCATTACTCAATCGCCAGTTGCGGACGACCAGCTTCTGGCCAATCCAGGTGGAAGAACTGACCACGTGGTTGGTCTTTACGCTCATAGGTATGTGCGCCAAAATAATCACGCTGTCCTTGCAACAGGTTTGCAGGCAAATCTGCACTTCTGTAACCATCGTAATATGCCAACGCCGCAGCAAAGCCTTGCGCCGGGATACCATTGGTCACTGCCAGTGCAATCACCTTACGCCAGCCCGCCTGACCATCGTTCATAGCATTGGTGAAGTATGGATCCAGCATCAGGTTTTTCAGACGTGAATTCAATGCATAAGCATCGGTGATTTTTTGCAGGAAACGCGCGCGGATGATACAACCGCCACGCCAGATTTGGGCAATCTCACCGAAGTTGAGTTTCCAGTTATAAGCCACTTGTGCTTTGTCGATCAGTTGGAAGCCTTGTGCGTAAGCGCAGATTTTGGAGCAATACAAGGCATTCTTAATCGCTTCAATAATGGCAGCCTTGTCTTTCTCTTGCACAATCGCCGGACCTTTAAGAATTTTGCTCGCTTCTACGCGCTCTTCTTTCAGGCTGGACAACGCACGGGCATACACTGCCGCAGCAATCGCATTTGCTGGCGCACCCAGTTCGAGCGCGTTGGCAGCAGTCCATTGGCCAGTGCCTTTTTGGCCAGCGGTATCCAGGATCTGGTCAACCAGGAAGCCTTTGCCCGCAGGGTCTTTTTGCTGCAGGATGTCAGCGGTAATTTCGATCAGGAAGCTGGACAACTCACCTTTGTTCCACTCGGCAAACACTTTACCGATTTCATCCGCAGGCATGCCCAGCAGGTTTTTCATCAGCCAGTAGGCTTCGCAAATCAACTGCATATCAATGTATTCAATGCCGTTGTGCACCATTTTCACATAATGGCCAGCACCGTCAGGGCCGATATATTCAGCACAAGAGAAACCACCTTCCACCGGTTTGCCTGGTGTGCCACCTTCTAAAGGTGCGCCGGTCACAGGGTCAACCTTGGCGGCGATATCACGCCAGATCGGTTCCAGGCTAGACCATGCCTTGCGAGTGCCGGATGGCATCAATGAAGGGCCAAAACGCGCACCGGTTTCACCACCAGACACACCAGAGCCAATAAACTCGATGCCTTTGGCAGCCAGCTCTTTTTCACGGCGGATGGTGTCCGTCCACAAGGCATTGCCACCATCAATAATAATGTCGCCCTGCTCCAAAAATGGCAGCAAAGCGTTAATTGTCACGTCAGTGGCACTCCCAGCTTTCACCAGCAGTACGATTTTACGAGGACGTTTGATGCTCAATACAAAAGAAGCCAAGTCGGCATGACCTACCACGCGCTCGTGTGAAGGCTCATTCTTTTTGCATTCCTCGATGAAGTTCAGCATTTTTTTTGGGTCACGGTTATAGACCGCAATGGTATAGCCGTGATCCGCAATGTTAAGTGCCAGGTTTTGGCCCATCACTGCCAATCCCACCAATCCAATATCCGCATTTTTTGTAGTCATAGTTATCTCTAATAAATGGTTAATTTAGTTGTAAAAAAAGCACAGGCTTTTGGCCTGTGCTTGGACTAGGGTATGTATTGAATATTGCATGCTCGTTGTGTTGAAATTCGCAACTGGCATACTATATTCAGCACCGTAGTTTTCTTTCACTCAAGTTTGCTAACAATCACTTACTTGAGTACGTTTCCGAACATTTGCAAGGTCAATTGATACCCGAGGTTGACCAGTTGCGCATCGTAACGTTCCCCTTCATCGCGCATAAAGGCATGTTGGCCATTAAATTCATGCCAGGTGTAATGCAAACCAGGCAAGGCCGCAAAGCGGTTATAGAGTTCGGCGCGCTTGTCGCCCGGAATGTGTGGATCCTGCTTGCCCCAGATCATCAGCAGCTCGCCCTTGATTTCGTTGACGCGCTCCATGCTGTGCTGGCCTGGTTTGTTAGGAATAATATTGGTATGCAAATCAGTGGCGTAGAAACAGGCAGTTGCTTTCACTTCCGGCTGCAAAGCCGCACGGAAAGCCAGGTGGCCACCGATACAGAAACCAGCAGCACCCAAATTGCCGTCATACCAGGCTTGTGCGTTCAGGTAATCAATCATGGCACGGTTGTCGGTGTCATACGCTTGCACGTCTTTGGCCATTTTGTCGGCATTGCCTTTGTCGCGACCAGCGTCGTCATAGCCTAATACGGTGCCAATCGGGTTTAATTCATGAAACACTTCCGGCACCAGCACAGCATAGCCATGACCCGCTAAAAAGCGTGCAGCACGTTCAATTGGGCCTGTTTGCTGAAAGATTTCGGAATAAAACAAAACCGCAGGTACTTTGCCATCGTGTTTTGGACGATGAACATAAGTACGCATCACTCCGGTTGGAGTGTTTAAATCGACGATTTCGCTTGTAATCAGCATGGTAAATCCTTAAGACAATCAAAAATATCGGCTATTCTAGCGCTGTTTGCATGGCTTTTCACGGGTTATTGTGGGCCGGAATGAGAATTTTTTGCATTTTTGAGTCAAAAACAGATTGCAATGACAGCTTGTCATCCTATCGCCGGAGTTCATATGCGCTTATTGCCCTATATCTTCACATTACTGGCTTACGGGCTGCTGACACAGGCGGCACATGCCCAGCCCGACCTGGACCTGGTTTACCACCTCAAAGCCTCGGTAGTCAAAGTGCACGCCTTAACCAACAGCGGCGGCCACGGTGTCGGTAGCGGTGTCGTCGTCGATAAAGATACGGTTGCCACCAACTGCCATGTGGTCGCGAATAGCAACGGTATCAGCATTTCCAAGTTTGGCGACAGCATGAGCCCGGTCGAGATGATTGCCGACTGGCGACATGATATCTGCCTGCTGAAATTCAAATATCTTGAATTACCAGCGGTCAAACTCGCTTCAGCCGCTTCACTGCATTATGGCGATGAGGTATTTTCGATTGGCTTTCCGGGCGGCCCGCCCAAACCACAGACCATCGCAGGCAAGGTGCGTGCCTTATACCCTTACGACGGCAGCCTGATTGTACGCTCGGATGCTGCCTTTATCATGGGCTCCAGTGGTAGCCCGACATTCAACCAGGCGGGCGAGCTGGTATCTCTGAGCACGTTCAAAAGCCCGGGCAAAGATGCTTATTTTTACAGCGTGCCCGTGGAGTGGATACAAAACCTGATGCAACATAGCGCCGCAACCACCACCACGCCCGATGCCACCGCCTTTTGGGATTTGCCTGCGGATGCACGCCCGTATTGGATGCAAGTGGTGCAGCCTTATCAAACGGGGGATTGGCAGGCGTTAGAAAGCATTGCACGCGCATGGCTTACGCAAGAGCCGCAATCGGCGGAGGCCAATTTTTACCTGGGCAGCGCGCTACATGGCCAAGGGCAAGCTGGCCCGGCGCAACAAGCCTACGAACGCGCAGTCAATCTGCAGCCCGCCCATATTGACGCCTGGCGCGGTCTGGCTATCCTGGCGCAACAAACGCAACAGCCCACCTTGCTGAGCAATGCCGAGCAACATATCCAGCAACTAGACAGCCAGGCCTGGCCGGACATTCAACAGCGCCTGCAACAACTGCAGTAGCATGATCAAGCGCGCCCGCTCTGATAGAATACGTTTTTTGATGTTTAGCAGATTACATATCCATGACCTCTCGCAACCAGCAATTGTTTGAAAAATCCCAGCAACTGATTCCAGGCGGCGTCAACTCGCCAGTGCGCGCGTTTCGCAGCGTGGGCGGCACGCCCATCTTCTTTAAAAAAGGCCTGGGCTCCAAACTGTGGGATGTCGATGGCAAAGAATATATCGACTACATCAACTCCTGGGGGCCGATGATCCTGGGGCATGCACATCCAGAGGTTATCGCTGCCGTACAACAGGCCGCTGCCAACAGCCTGAGCTTCGGCGCACCCACCGGCCTTGAGCTGGAAATGGCCGAGCTGCTTAACGCGCTAGTGCCTAGCATGGAACAAGTACGCCTGGTGAGCAGTGGCACCGAAGCCACCATGAGCGCCATCCGCGTTGCGCGCGGCTTTACCAAGCGCAGCAAAATCATCAAATTTGAAGGCTGTTACCACGGCCACGCCGATGCTTTATTAGTCAAAGCTGGCTCCGGCTTGCTGACTTTTGGCGAGCCAAGCTCGGCTGGTGTGCCTGCAGAAGTGGCTGCTCACACCTTGACGCTGGACTACAACAACACGCAAATGCTCAAAGATACCTTTGCCAGCATCGGCGATGAAATCGCCTGCGTGATTCTGGAGCCCGTCGTTGGCAACATGAACCTGATCGTGCCGCATCAGGAATTCTTGCAAACCCTGCGCGAACTATGTACCCAACACGGCACCGTACTGATTTTTGACGAAGTGATGACCGGTTTCCGCGTGGCCCTGGGCGGCGCACAAGCCTTGTATGGCATCACACCTGACATGACGACATTGGGCAAAGTCATCGGCGGCGGCTTACCAGTCGGTGCGTTTGGTGGCCGCAAAGACATTATGGGCGTATTAGCGCCATTAGGCCCGGTCTACCAAGCGGGTACGCTCTCAGGCAACCCGGTGGCGGTCACAGCAGGCCTGACCACCTTGAAGTTGGTGCAAACACCAGGCTTTTATGAAAAACTGACAGCACAAACTGCCAAGCTGACAGACGGCCTGACACAAGCCGCCAAAGCCGCAGGCGTGACATTTAGCGCACAGAGCGTAGGCGGCATGTTTGGCCTGTACTTCAGTGCCAGCCACCCAAGCAGCTATGCAGAGATGATGCAGGCAGACAAAAATGCCTTTAACAAATTCTTTCACAGCATGCTGGACAGCGGCATTTACCTCGGCCCATCCGCCTTTGAAGCAGGTTTTGTTTCAGCAGCGCATACCGATGCAGATATTACGCAAACAGTACAGGCGGCAGCGATCGCTTTCGCAAGCCTGTAATCCCTCATGATCATGCGGCACGCCCATCCGCTGGTGTGCCGCATGATGCAAATAAAGCCAACGGACCACATAAAAGAACAAGCCCCACATTGGGCGCTTAAATAAGACAATTCAAATGCGCGCCTTATTTCAAGGCATCAATCCGCAAAAACCCACTTTCCTCAATTAAAACAGCGCACATCTCGTACACAACGAGCACAACTGTCGCCGTAAAAACCGCCAAACTTCGGTCTCGGCTGCCATTTTTAACAGGTAAATAAAAACCATTCTCAATTGAAATGAAAAAATAGATTTATCCGTTATTTAACGCAGGCTAAACAATTGAAATTGCTAAACTTTAACGGTATCATTGAAGGTTCCTCCAAATGTTTTGTAAGTGAAGAATCTGGCAATGGACATGCAGTCTGACAACAACGTGATGAGTGCTTCTCAAGATACCGCAACCGCTCTGGACGACCAGTTTGGTTTAGCTCCCCAATCTCAGGGTTTATACGACAGACGCCACGAAAAGGATAGCTGTGGCGTGGGCTTTGTGGCCCATATCAAAGGCCAGAAAAGCCACGATATCGTCGCCAAGGGCCTACAACTGCTGGACAACCTGACGCACCGTGGTGCGACCGGTTACGACCCTAAACTGGGTGACGGCGCTGGCTTGCTGATGCAAATGCCTGACACCTTCATGCGCGAAGAAGCTGCCAAGCTGGGCATGACTTTACCTGCCGCAGGCCAATACGCCGTGGGCCAGGCTTTCCTGCCACAAAATGCAGATAACCGCGCCAAATGCGAAGCCATTTTTGCGCAAATCATCGCTGAAGAAAACCAGACCTTGCTGGGCTGGCGCGATGTGCCTGTCGACAACAGCAACATTGCTGATGCCGCGCGTGCCGTTGAGCCGGTTATGCGCCAGGTATTTATTGCCAGCACAGCCACTGACAGCACTGTCTTTGAGCGCAAATGCTTTGTGATTCGCAAGCGTATTGAGCATGCGATTCGCGCGCTCAACCTGCAAGACAAAGCACAGTTCTACATGCCTTCATTCTCCTCCCGCACCATTGTCTACAAAGGCATGTTGCTGGCAAACGAAGTAGGCATTTACTACACAGATCTGAAAGATGCACGCGTGGTCTCGGCATTAGCCCTGGTGCACCAGCGTTTTTCTACCAACACCTTCCCAGCCTGGGATCTGGCCCACCCATTCCGCATGATTGCGCACAACGGTGAAATCAACACCGTACAAGGCAACGTTAACTGGATGGCCGCACGTCACGAAACCATGAAGTCTGCCGTCTTGGGCGAAGACCTGGAAAAACTGTGGCCATTGATCGCCGAAGGCCAGTCTGACTCTGCCTGTTTTGACAACTGCCTGGAACTGCTGGTGGCGGGTGGTTACAGCCTGCCGCACGCGATGATGATGCTGATCCCGGAAGCCTGGGCCGGTAATCCACTGATGGATGAAGACCGCCGCGCGTTCTACGAGTATCACGCCGCATTGATGGAGCCATGGGATGGCCCCGCTGCGGTTGCGTTCACCGACGGCAAAATGATCGGCGCCACTCTGGACCGTAACGGTTTGCGCCCTGCGCGCTACCTGGTCACAGAAGACGACATCGTGATGATGGCGTCTGAAATGGGCGTGATCACCTTCCCACAAGAAAAAATCGTTAAAAAATGGCGCTTGCAGCCAGGCAAAATGTTGCTCATCGACATGGAGCAAGGCCGCATTATTGATGACGAAGAAGTAAAAACAGAATTGGCCCAAGCCAAGCCTTACCGTCAATGGATTGAACAAACCCGCTTCCACCTGACCGAGTTGCCAAATGTTGGCAACGGCGAAGTCAGCCTGAACGCTGACTTGCTGGATACACAACAGGCGTTTGGTTACTCACAGGAAGACCTGAAGTTTGTGTTGCAGCCTATGCTGGACAACGGCGAAGAAGGCTCCGGCTCCATGGGTAACGACGCGGCATTGCCGGTGTTGTCCAACAAAGCCAAAACGTTGTACAACTACTTCAAGCAGTTGTTCGCACAAGTGACCAACCCGCCAATCGACCCGATTCGTGAAGAATTGGTGATGTCATTGGTGACGTTTATTGGCCCTAAACCTAACCTGCTGGCGGTTGACGAAACCAACCCACCATTGCGCCTGGAAAGCAGCCAACCGGTATTAAGCCTGGATGGCCTGGAAAAACTCAAACAAATTGAGTCCCTGACCAAAGGCCAGTTCAAGTCCATCGTGCTGGACCTGACTTACGACGCTGCCCAAGGTAAAGCAGGCATGAAACAGGCCCTGGACATCTTGCATGACCAGGCCGAAAAAGCCGTGCATGACGGTTACAACGTATTAATTCTGTCTGACCGCAGCGTGTCTGCCAGCCGCATCGCGATTCCGGCGCTGCTGGCCTGTTCGGCCACACACGAGTTCCTGGTTAAAGCAGGCTTGCGCACCAGCACAGGCCTGGTGATTGACACTGGCTCAGCACGTGAAGTGCATCACTTTGCCCTGTTGGCAGGTTACGGCGCCGAAGCGGTTTGTCCATGGTTGGTGTATGAAACCATGAAGACCATGGCCAGCGATGTTGAAAAAGCAGGTAAGAACTTCGTCAAAGCGATCGGCAAAGGCTTGTACAAAGTCATGTCCAAAATGGGCATCTCGACCTACCAGTCTTACTGTGGCGCACAGATTTTCGAAGCGATTGGCTTGAACAGCCAGTTCGTTAACGACTACTTCACCGGCACCGTGAGCCAGATTGAAGGTATCGGTCTGGAACAAGTCGCAGAAGAAACCGTACGCTTGCATAGCCAGGCCTTTGGTACTGACCCGGTATTGTCCAACGCACTGGAAGCAGGCGGCGAATACGCCTTCCGCGTCCGCGGTGAAGAGCACTTGTGGACACCACAGTCCATCAGCAAATTGCAGAACGCCACCCGCACCGGCCAGTATGACACTTACAAAGAGTATGCTGCTCTGATTAACGACCAGACCCGCCGTCACATGACCTTGCGCGGCCTGTTCGAAATCAAATCAGCAGGCAAAGCGATTCCGCTGGATCAAGTGGAGTCTGCCAAAGACATCGTCAAGCGCTTTGCAACTGGCGCCATGTCACTGGGCTCTATCTCTACCGAAGCGCACGCGACTTTAGCGATTGCGATGAACCGTATTGGCGGTAAGTCCAACACCGGCGAAGGTGGTGAAGACGTTAAACGTTTTATTCCGGTACAAGTGGATTCCAGCATTGCCAAAGTGCTGGGTTCTGACCTGATTGAAGCCGACGTAGCCTTGAAGGCTGGCGACTCTATGCGCTCACGCATCAAGCAAGTGGCGTCCGGCCGCTTTGGTGTAACGGCTGAGTACCTGAGCAGCGCCGACCAGATTCAGATCAAGATGGCGCAAGGCGCTAAACCAGGTGAAGGTGGCCAATTACCAGGCCATAAAGTTTCCCCATACATTGCGAAACTGCGTTTCTCAGTGCCTGGCGTAGGCTTGATTTCACCACCACCTCACCACGATATTTATTCGATTGAAGATTTGGCGCAGTTGATTCATGACCTGAAAAACGCCAATCCAAAAGCGTCTATTTCAGTGAAACTGGTATCAGAAACTGGTATCGGCACGGTGGCTGCTGGCGTGGCAAAAGCCAAGTCCGACCACATTGTGGTCGCAGGTCATGACGGTGGTACTGGCGCTTCGCCAATTTCATCGATCAAGCATGCCGGCACGCCATGGGAACTCGGCCTGGCCGAAACCCAGCAGACCCTGGTATTGAACCAGTTGCGCGGCCGTGTCGTGCTGCAAGTCGATGGTCAGATGAAAACAGGCCGTGACGTATTAATCGGCGCCCTGCTGGGTGCAGATGAGTTCGGCTTTGCCACCGCACCACTGGTTGTCGAAGGCTGTATCATGATGCGTAAGTGTCACTTGAACACCTGTCCGGTTGGCGTGGCCACACAAGACCCAGAACTGCGCAAGAAATTTACTGGCCAGCCAGAGCACGTCGTCAATTACTTCTTCTTCGTTGCTGAAGAAGTGCGTGAATTGATGGCCAGCATTGGTATTGCCAAGTTTGATGACCTGATCGGTCGTGCAGACTTGCTGGACATGAAAGCTGGTATCGAGCACTGGAAAATCAATGGCCTGGACTTCAGCAAGGTATTCCACCTGCCAGAAATGCCAGCCAGCGTGTCACGCAAAAACAATGATGTACAAGATCACGGCCTGGTTAAAGCCCTGGACAATCAACTGATTGAACTGGCAAAACCAGCGTTGGAAAAAGGCGAAAAAGTCAGCATCGCGTTGCCTATCGTCAATACCAACCGCACTGTGGGCACCATGCTGTCACACGAAGTCGCCAGCCGTTATGGTCATGCAGGCTTGCCTGACGACACCATCAGCGTCAAATTCACCGGCACCTCCGGCCAGAGTTTTGCGGCGTTCCTGGCACAGGGTATTACGTTTGAACTGACCGGCGAAGGAAACGACTACGTGGGTAAAGGTTTATGTGGTGGTCGCATCATCATCAAACCACCAGCAACCTTCCGCGGTTTGTCTTACGAGAACATTATTGTCGGCAACACCGTCATGTACGGCGCAACCACCGGTCAGAGCTTCTTGAGCGGCGTCGCAGGCGAACGTTTCTGCGTACGTAACTCTGGTGCAACTGCAGTGGTTGAAGGCGTGGGTAACCACGGTTGTGAATACATGACCGGCGGTACTGTGCTGGTACTGGGCCCAACTGGCCAGAACTTTGCAGCGGGCATGAGCGGCGGGATTGCCTATGTCTACGACATTGACGGCAAATTTGCCCAACGTTGCAACATGAGCATGGTGTCACTGGACAAAGTGGAAGCTGCTGAAGCCGATGTTGGTAAAGTGCAGCACATGGGCCAACCTGATGAAGTGATTCTGAAGGGCCTGATTGAGCAGCACCTGGCATTAACAGGCAGCCCGCGCGCCAAAGAGTTGCTGGCCGACTGGCCTGCTTCACGTGCGAAATTCGTTAAAGTATTCCCGAATGAATACAAACGCGCACTGACCGAAATGGCAGCAGCTTCTGCCAAACAAGCCGCTTAATCGTTTTTGTTAATTAAATGCCCCGCCTCGCGCGGGGCCTTATTCAAGGTTGCGTCCATAGCAAGCAACAGGGAAGAGATGATTTCACATGGGTAAAGTCACAGGTTTCATGGAATTTGACCGTCTGTCAGAAGAAAATCTGCCGGTCAAAGATCGCGTCAAAAACTACAAAGAGTTCGTCCTGCATTTGACAGACGACCAGGCCAAACAGCAAGGCGCGCGCTGCATGGATTGCGGCATTCCTTTCTGTACCACCGGCTGTCCAATCAACAACATCATTCCAGACTGGAATGATCTGGTCTATCATCAGGACTGGCGCAGTGCGATTGATGTATTGCACTCCACCAACAACTTCCCTGATTTCACAGGCCGTATTTGCCCGGCCCCGTGTGAAGCGGCCTGTACCTTGAACATCAACAATGACGCCGTAGGTATCAAATCCATTGAGCACGCCATTATCGACAAAGCCTGGGAAAACGGCTGGGTCACCCCGCAGATCAACCCAAACAAAACCGGCAAAAACATTGCCGTGGTCGGCTCAGGCCCCGCGGGCCTGGCAGCCGCACAGCAGTTGGCACGTGCGGGCCACAGCGTCACTGTATTCGAGAAAAATGACCGTATCGGCGGCTTGCTGCGTTACGGCATCCCTGACTTCAAACTGGATAAATCCAACATTGACCGTCGCGTTGCACAAATGGAAGCCGAAGGCGTGACTTTCAAAGTCAATCAATACGTCGGTGAGAACGTCAGCGCAGCGGATCTTGAGCGCGACTTCGATGCCGTGATCCTGGCCGGTGGTGCGGAATTGCCACGCGACCTGCCAGTGCCTGGCCGTGAACTCGATGGCGTGCATTTCGCCATGGACTTTTTGACTCCAAACAACAAAATGGTGGCCGGTGACACTGTGCCTAACCAGATCAAAGCCACAGGCAAACACGTTGTCGTCATCGGTGGCGGTGACACCGGCTCTGACTGCGTTGGTACATCTAACCGTCATGGCGCAGTTAGCGTCACCCAATTTGAGTTGATGCCGCAGCCACCAGAAAAAGAAAACAAATCCCTGGTATGGCCAAACTGGCCACTCAAAATGCGCACTTCCAGTTCACATGAAGAAGGCGCAGACCGTGACTGGTCTATCACCACCAAAGAACTGATCGGCGAGAACGGCAAACTGACCGCGCTCAAAGGCGCACGCGTCGAGTGGAAAGACGGCAAAATGGTCGAAGTGCCAGATTCCGAATTCACCATCAAGGCTGACCTGGTATTTTTGGCCATGGGCTTTGTCTCACCGATACAAAAAGTGCTGGATGCATTTGGTGTAGAGAAAGACAACCGCGGCAATGCCAAAGCCACCACTGATGGCGAAGGCTGCTACAAAACCAGCAAAGCCAAGGTGTTTGCTGCTGGCGATATCCGCCGCGGCCAATCCCTGGTGGTATGGGCAATCCGTGAAGGCCGCCAGTGCGCTCGTGAAGTAGATGCGTTCCTGATGGGTAGTTCTACCCTGCCACGCTAATACAGCCCAATGGCAAATCCAAAAACGCCGATGACCTTCATCGGCGTTTTTATTTGTCATAACACAAAAAAACCACATTCTTTCAGGTGAAACATCAGCTTGGCCTTTATAATCATGCTTTTACATTTTGTTGACCTGCCAGTGCCTCATTAGGCAATCACCATTAAATCAAATGACTCAACTGCAAAACGACACCTTTTTGCGCGCACTCATGCGCCAACCTACTGAATACACCCCGGTCTGGATGATGCGCCAGGCTGGGCGCTACCTGCCAGAATACCGCGAAAGCCGCAAAACAGCAGGTAGCTTTATGCAACTGTGCCAAAGCCCGTCTTTTGCAACAGAAGTGACCTTGCAGCCACTGGATCGTTATCCACAACTGGATGCGGCCATTCTGTTTAGCGACATTCTGACCGTGCCTGATGCCATGGGATTAGGCTTGTATTTTGAAGAGGGTGAAGGCCCGAAATTTGAGCGTACCTTGCAAGCTGAGGAAGACATCCTCAAGCTGGAAGTGCCTGACATGGCCAAACTGCAATATGTGTTTGACGCGGTCAGCAGCATCCGCAAAGCGTTGAATGGTCGTGTGCCATTGATCGGCTTTTCCGGCAGCCCGTGGACCCTGGCCACCTATATGGTCGAAGGCAAAGGCGGCACCGACTTTCTGAATACCAAGAAAATGGGCTACGCCAGACCAGAGTTGCTGCATCGCATTCTGGAAATCACGTCACAAACCGTGATTCAATACCTGAATGCGCAAATTGCTGCAGGCGCCCAGGCGGTGATGATTTTTGACTCCTGGGGCGGCGCATTGTCGCATGACGCTTATATCGAATTTTCGCTGAATTATATGCAGAAAATCGTCGCTGGACTGACAAAAACCGCGGAAGGTAAAACAGTGCCCAGCATCGTCTTCACCAAAGGCGGTGGTTTGTGGCTGGAACAACAAGCGGCGATTGGTGCAGACGCATTAGGCCTGGACTGGACCGTCGACCTCGCGCAAGCACGCCAACGCGTTGGTAACCAGGTTGCGCTACAAGGCAATATGGATCCAGCCATTCTACTGAGCTCACCAGCCGCGATTGAAAAAGAAGTCGCCCGCATCCTCGCCAGCTATGGCAATGGTCATGGTCACGTCTTCAACCTGGGGCATGGCATCACACAGTGGACACCGCCTGAGCATGCAGCTTGCATGCTGGAAACCTTGCGCAAACTCAGCCCGCAATATCACCAATAAACACCCCAATAAAAACCCGCCATGTGGCGGGTTTTTATTGGGTAAAGCGTGCCCAATCACTTCAAAGACATGCGTGACATGGTCTCATCTTTATCAATAAACTTATGTTTAAGCGCGCCAACTACATGCACGATAAACACAACCAGCAGAATATTGGCAAATAGCTCGTGAGACTCTTTGAACGCATCGCGCAAGTCTGCATTATCCAGACCACCGAACACCTCCAGCCCAAACCACTTCAAGCCAAATTTGCTATACAGCGTCATCAGCACGCCGCTTAAAGGCAAAGCAACCATCAGTAAGTACAGCAAATGATGTGCACCGGTCGCCACTTTACGCTCCAGTGCAGAATAGCTGGCCAGCATGGCAGGCGGTGTGTGGCTGATGCGCCAGTAGACCCGGAACAGGATCAGCCACAACAAGGTAAATCCAAGTGACTTGTGCAAATTGAAATACAAGGTTCTGGCGCTGGCAGGCTCGTCCATCTGCCAGGTGTAAATCCCTAGGTCGAACAAGTCAAAAGCGGTTTGCTTTGGGCCATCCTTGGGCAATTCGCCCATGTACCAGCCAAGGGCAAACATGGCAATGATCGCCAACCCGATCAGCCAATGCAAAATAACGGCAACTTTGGTATATCGTTGCGTGGAACTCATGTTTTCTCCTTGAAATTACGTGTGACAGCAGTCACTTTGTCATCATGAATGATTTGATTATGATGTATGAAACATTCATGGGCAGTCGTCATGTTATCAAAAATCAAGCTATTGTGTGCCGGTGTTACATTCGGTTTTGTAACGTTTTGTAGTCATGTACAGGCAGACAGTTTCGAGTTGAAGAAAGTTGCTGACGGCGTGTATGTGCATCATGGCCAACACCTGGATATCGACGACGGCTACCAGGGTGATATTTGCAACCTGGGTGTGGTGGTTGGAGACGCCGCCATTGCCGTGATTGACAGCGGCGGCAGCAAACACACTGGCGAGCAATTATTGCAGGCAATCAAAACCATTAGTCCGTTACCAATACGCTATGTGATCAACACGCATGTGCACCCTGACCACACGTATGGCAATGCGGCCTTCCAAAATGGCGTCACCCACTTTGTTGGCCATGAAAAACTGGCGAATACCATGCTGTTACGCAAGGAGCAGTATGAAAAACTTAATGCGCGACTGCTCGGTGACGCAGGCAAAGCCAGCACCACCGTTCCACCTGATACCATGGTGCACGATCAATTGACGCTGGATTTAGGAGGCCGCAGTTTGCAACTGCAAGCGCAAAGCGTTGCCCATACACACACTGACCTGACCGTACTCGACACTAAAACCAACACATTATTTACCGGTGACTTGCTCTTCGCGCAACGCACCCCGGTAGTGGAAGGGGATCTCAAAGGCCTGATCGCAGCACTTGAACAAATCAACCAGTCACATTACGCACTCATCGTCCCCGGGCATGGTCTCGAAAGCGCAGACCAGCCAACTATCATTGGTAATGAGCTACGCTACCTCAACTTGCTACTGGCGGACGTCCGCAACAGCATTAAAAAAGGCATCAGCATGGAACAAACCATGGACTCAGCGGCGGCCACCGAGCATGACAAATGGCAATTGTTCGACATTGCCAACCGCCGCAATGTGAATGTGATCTACCCGCAACTGGAATGGGAATAAGCTATCCGGCTATAAGTATTTCTTAGCCAGCGCAGCCTGCTGTTTGAGGCCCAAACTTACCAGTCTCGGCGCCAATCCATTAAGCCAGGCAAACAGGCTTTGTGGCTGGCCGATAAACAACTCCTGCTTATCTTTCTGCAATGCCTGCACAATTTTATCTGCCACATATTGTGGGTTATCCACGGTTTGGCCGGAGGCCTGCCACATGGCGTTGGTGCGGTCATCGTTCATGGGGGTGGCTATCGCACGTGGCGCAATATAGGTGATGCCAATATTGGTATCCACTAATTCGCGGCGCAAGGCCTGGCTAAAGCCATGGATAGCAAACTTGCTCGCGCAGTAGGTAGCAAAATGCGGAAAGCCTAGTGAGCCAAAGATGGAGCCGACAAACGCCAGGTGACCTCGCCCACGCTGCAAGAAATAAGCCACAAATTCACGGCTTAATACCAGCGTTGCCGTGACATTGGTATGCACCATATTATCAATGCTGACTTCTGTTTGCTGCGCAAACTCGGTGAATTCAATCATCCCGGCATTGTTAATCAGTAAGTCTACATGCCCCATCTCACGCAGCGATTGTTTTAACACCTGGCTGGCCATACTGGGCTGCGCAAGATCGGTGACCATAATATGCGACTTGCCCCCTTGTGCAGCGACCCTTTTTTGCAGCGCATGCAACTTAACCGGGTCGCGACCAACCAGCCCGACCACGGCGCCTTGCGCAGCGAGCGCCAGGGCGAGCTTAGCACCCAGGCCACCGGTTGCGCCTGTTAACACCACATGCAGGTTACGTAACTCCATGACTGACTCCTAAGCGGCTGCAACCAGCGGTTGGCTAGCCGCTTGTGCCGCCACATGTTTGAAAATATCGCCATACAGACGGTAAAAGCGCTTGGCGGCATGAATAATGATTTGCTGATCTTCTGGCTTGGTCACTTGATTCATCAAGCTCTCATAAAAGGTCACGTGGCTGAGATCCAGCGAGCCGTGTGAAAACAGGTAGCTGAAGGCTTTTTTAGGCAATTTGAGCGCCTGCATGATTTTTTCACCCGCCTGGGTAGCCACCGCCGTGCTGGTGCCTTCCAGCACCAAGACCATGCCAAAGAAACCTAAGGGATTGACGCGATTAATCATGTCAAAAGCATAGGCCACCATCACTTCGGTTTCATGGCAGGCCGCATCAGCCGCCGTCGTGCTATGGCGCACGGATTCTTTATCACCACCGCAGGCGGCAATATCATTGAGCACCCATTCCTGATGGCCCATTTCTTCTTCGATATACTCACCAATCGCCGTACGCAGCCATTCGTATTCACCACTGAGTCGGCCACCGCATGCCATGAGTAATGGCGTCGTATGCTTAACGTGGTGATACGCCTGGGTAAGGAATGCCCGATATGTCTCCAGAGTGATATTGCCTTGTGCGCCTTGCACAATCAGCGGCAAGCTCATCAATGTCTGACGCTCCTGCTCGGTCGCGTTTAATAATTGCTGATAAAAAGTCATTTATATTCCTTCGTAGATCGCATTGATTTCAGCAACATAAGCAGCTGCAATCACATCGCGTTTTAAACGGCCATTGGCCGTGAGTTGTCCGTTATGCGGGCTGAATGGCTGCCTGGCAAACACCACATCGCCCACCTGCGCGTAGTCCGGCAGCTGTTGATTCACCTGCGCAATGGCCTGCGCCACCTGCTCAGCGCTGTATTGCGGCTGTGGTACCACAATTGCCACATTAAACGGCCTCGCTTCTCCAAACACACACACCTGCAGCAATGCTGGCTGGTGCATCAATGTACTCTCCACCCACTCAGGCGATACATTGCGCCCAAACGAGGTAATAAACATATTTTTCTTGCGGCCCGACAGATAAACGTACCCATCTTCATCCTGATAAGCCAGGTCACCCGTGGCCAGATAGCCCTCTTCGTCCAGCACCGGCGCGACAATACCGCCTTCGGGTTGGGTGTAGCCGTGATACAAAGCGCCCTTTACCCAAAGCTCACCGGTCATATCCACGCGTAATTGCACATGGGGCAAGGGCTTGCCTATGCTGCCCGGCTTGTGTGACTGTGGTGTATTGAGGGCCACAACAGACGCACACTCTGACAATCCATAGCCTTCAAACACAGGTAATCCTAGCGCATGGGCCTGCAGGATCAACTCTGGCACCACCTTGGCGCCACCGACGGCCACAAAGCGCAACTGCGTCAGCGCGGCCTGTCCGGCTTGCACATACATCACCAGCGCACGTAGCAATTCAGGAATCAGAATCGCAGTGCTCGCACGGCTGCCTTGCAAGCCCTGATACAAGCGGCTGATATCAAACTGGCTACCAGTAAAACCCACCGCCTGACATGGATACACAACCACCGTCGCCCCTGAAATCAGGCTGGCATAAACACCCGCCACGTTTTCCAGTAACGTGGCCAGCGGCAACACGCAAAAATGGCGATCAGCGGCGCCTGGCTGTATCAGGGTGGCAATAGAGTTCGCGACCTGCCACATGGTGTGCGCTGACAAACACACGCCTTTGGGCGCGCCCGTCGTGCCAGAGGTATAGGTAATTTTATCGGCTGCCGCCACGCGATCATGGGTATGAACACGCAAGACTGCCACGGCTTGACCCGCCACTATCCACTCAGCAAGCAGCGTACTGTCTGGGTAAAGCTGTTGCCAGGCCGCGGGCATCTCTGTTAATACCAGGCTGACACCGGCGTCCGCAATCGCATGCTGTTTTTGCGCCGCAGTAAAAAATGCCGGGACTGGCACGTTGCTCCAACCCGCCGCCACGACTGCCAGGTCCAGCACAATCCATGCTGGGCTATTATCCAGCGCCAATGCCACACTGGCCTGATTTGTCAGCGCCTTCAAAGCGCCAGACACCCGTGCAATTTCAGCCGCCAACTCACTATAAGTCAGTTGTGTAGATTGTCCCTCGAGGGCGACACGTGTTGGTGCTTGTATTGCCTGCGCCTGAATCTGTTGTAATAGCATGATGGTGATTGGCAGTTATAAAGGATCAGCCACACCGCGAATCGCCACAATCTGCGGCGTATGCTTGTAATAACCGCCCCATTTTGCACGCTCCTCAGCACTTAATCGCTCAGGGTGGGCCATGGCCAGCGGAAACAGATCGACACCGCCTTTAATCAGGCCATTTTGCAGGCTGTGATGCGCGGTCGCCACGCCCCACGGCAAGTTCATGCTCAAACTGTGTTGTATCACATGCGCAATCAGCACACCGGCATTCCGTGGATTTGCCACCGCCAGATTGCCTATACAGGTAATTTCTTCACGGCCTATCTTTCTATCGAGTTGGCGCGACATCAATTGCTCAATCGGTTCATCCAGGTATTGCTCAAGAAACAATGTCTCTTGCGCCGCATTACGCAAGCCAAACGCGGCCATCAAAATGCCGCTGGCATCCCGCAACGCGACTAATTGCGGCATAAAGTGATTCACCTCTGCGCCATAAACCTGCTTGAACACCGCGGCAATAAACGCCTCCACCTCCTGGCGGCATGGCGCGCCTCGCTCAACCAAATGACCCGTAATCTCATTCACTTGATACCTTTTCGCCTGGGCAAAGTTTCTCAATTCATAAGCAGATGACGCATGATAGAACGATGTATTTGACTCTGAATGCAGCATGTCATTTCTCTCGCTGACAACAATATTACTCAGCTAATTGCAAACAGCATGCCAAATACATTTCACATTAAAATCATATGCTTACATAAAAAGTCACAGTGCGCCCCTGCATTTTTTGCAGAGACTTTACGCTATCAACATGATGAAGCCTGCATTTTTTGCATAATGTGTTAGCGGAGAAGCGCTTCACAATGCCCGCCCAACCCATCACAAAAATAATTTCACCATTACATTCAGATAGTTAGTCATCACCATTCTCGCTCACTATAGAAACGGCATATGAATTGCATTGGTCCGTCCATATTTTCAAAACGTAGCCGTTTTATAAACTAAGAGTCCAGAAAGTTATGTACCAATTTTTAAAAGCCTACGGCCTGTTCCTCATATTGAGCGGCCTCACGCCGTTGCTACTGTGGATATCCGGAGCCGTGACCGGCGAGGGGTTTAAAGATGCGGCGCTGATCACCACCTTGTGGCTGATCCCTTTATGGTGGAACCCGACGCGAATGCGCTCACTCAGCGCGTTTATTGGCATCGGCATTGCCTGCCTGGCCTTACCTGGGCTGGCCTACTTTCTAGTTTATCGCCAAGAACTAACACAAAGCTTGATGATGATTTTGTTTGAGTCTAACCAGACAGAATCACAGGAGTACCTCAAGAACTACTTTGTGTGGTGGTTTGCTGCTGTTTTTCTGTTGTATCTGTTGGTGCCTTACCAAATCTGGCGCACCTTGCAACCAGCCCAGCTTAGTCGCACCAAGGCACTGAGCTATTCAATCATTGCCATCATGCTGGCAATGACGTCCCCGGTAAAGCACGCGCTCCATGGGCATTGGCATCTCGCCTCGAAAAGCATAGACAGGCACCTTGGTGCAACCGCGCCATTTCAGCTGATATTAGGTTACGTCAACTATCAAAAGCAACTGGCTGAAGTTGAGAATATTCTCCTGAGCATGCGTAAGATACCGCCCTTAAAAAACCTTAGCGAACAGGCCAAACCAGAGCAGACCACCTTGGTACTGGTCATAGGCGAATCGACCTCTCGCTTGCATATGAGCCTTTATGGCTATCCGAGAAATACCAATCCCGAGCTTAGCAAAATCAAAGATGAGCTGACGTTGTTTGACAACGTTTATTCACCTCGGCCGAACACCATTGAAAGTTTGCAGCAGGTGCTGACATTCGCAGATCAGTTACATCCTGAAGACTATAAAAATAAACCGTCATTGATTGCCATGATGAAGCAGGCGGGTTATTTCACGATCTGGATCACCAACCAGCAAAGTTTAACCGGTCGCAACACCATGTTGACAACCTTCGCCAAGCAGGCAGATCGGCAATATTTCCTCAATAATGAACGCCAGCAAAATGCGTTCAGCTTTGATGAAAAGGTGCTCACCCCATTTGCCAAAAGCCTGGAGGATCCGCATCAGAAGAAATTGATCGTGGTGCATCTGCTAGGTACGCATATGAAGTATGACCATCGCTACCCAAAAACCTTTGCAATATTCAAGTCTAACCAGGGCCTGCCTAACCCTCATATGGATGACAAGCAGGTGGATCAGATTAACAGTTATGACAATGCAATCCGCTACAACGACTGGATATTGTCGCAGTTAATTTCGACCCTGAAAGCCAAGCGTCAGCATAGCCTGCTAGTCTACTTCTCGGATCACGGGGAAGATGTGTATGACAGTGCGCCCTACAATTTTCAAGGTAGAAATGAGGCCACGCCTACACTGCCCATGTACAGCATTCCCTTCATGGTCTGGCACTCCACCGACTGGTTTAACCGCAATACGGTATTTGCCGAAATACAAGGCCATCGCCAGTATGACAACGCAGATTTTATTTACACGTTTGCCGACATGGTTGGCCTTTCATTCGATGGTTTCAAGGCCGATGAAAGCCTGGTCAATACGGCCTTCTTGCAAGACAACATTCTGGTCGGTGATCCATTTATTGGCAAATTGAAACCTTTGCCAGGCACACAACAATTTAACGCAAACAAGTTAGCTTTATGGAACCCTGGATCTCTGGCAGAACATTAATCAGGCTGTGGTGGCTATGGTTATGTGCAGCAGTCATCATTGTGTGGCTGGCAAATGGCACATCACTGGATATCCGGCTTGCGGACAGCGCCTTCGATGTCAATCAGCATGCATTTACACTCAAACACAATGTCTTGCTGGAAACGGTCATGCATACCTATGCAAAAACCATACTCACTATCCTTTGGGTATTGCTATTGCTGATTGCTGTTGTGCCATCTGAAAAATTACCTGTGCATTTTTCAGCATCCACGATATACGCGTTGCGCTGGATCACCGTGCTCGCCTTAGTGAATGCCGTCGTGATTTCGTGCCTCAAGCACCAAATGCCGCATGCATGCCCATGGGACATCGCACGCTACGGTGGTGCCTCCACTTGGGTACCAACATTCAGTAGCCACCCTGCCACGCAGGCAGGCCATTGCTTTCCGGCCGGGCATGCCACCAGTGGCGTATGGTTATCAGCCCTCTGCTTGCTGTGGTTGCCACAGGCCCCACGCAAGGCATTATTGGTCGCCATTGCCGGACTTGCGGTCGGCTTCGCGCTGGGCTGGGCGCAGCAAATCCGCGGCGCCCACTTTTTATCGCACACCCTGACCTCGCTGTGGCTTATGTGCGGCTGGTTATTAATGGTATTCACTTTCTCTAAGAGTCGTATTTAATGAAGATTTTCGCAATGCTCACCCGCATGCTACGCGCAATGTTCACTCCGCAAATCTGCCTGATTTGGGGGGTCAGTCTCTGGCTGATGCTCACCAGCAACCATGCCTTATTTGAACATCTGTTCAACATTTACCCATGGAACGCGCATAACGCAGGGTTTATCGTCAGCATTAGCCTGTTTTTTACTTTTAGCATTACGCTATGGCTGATGCTGTTAAGTCACGGAAAATCGGCACGATGGGTGTTAACTGCCATCCTGGTTTCTGCGGCATGGGCGGCCTTCTATATGGATGAGTTTGGCGTGATTATTGACCATATCATGCTGGACAACGCGGCCAAGACTGACACGCGCGAAGTGATGGGGCTGCTGTCATGGGGCTTCGTGATCAAAATGGTGTTGCTGGGTGTGATGCCTGCATTAATTTTAATCAAAAAAACACCGGACCGCTTTTTTCAGCGTGATGCCATCAGCGTCAGACTGAAACAAATTGGCCTACTCATGCTGAGCATGCTACTGGTGATCATGCCATTTTCTGCAGATTACGCGACCTTTATTCGCGAGCATAAAATGGTGCGTATGTATGCAAATCCAACCTTTTTTCACTATTCGCTGATTAAATGGACGTCTCAAAAACTATTCACGCATCACATCACCGGCTTACAAAAAACAGCATTAGATGTGCGCAATGTTGAAAAAGAGCAGCATCATGAACTGATTATTATGGTGGTTGGCGAAACCGCACGTTTTGATCGCTTTTCATTGAATGGTTATCCCCGCCTCACCAATCCAAGATTGGCGAAAGAAAATGTGGTGAGTTTCAAACAAGTAACATCTTGTGGCACATCGACCGGCGTGTCTGTCCCATGCATGTTTTCAATGCTGAGCAGAAAGCATTACGATGAAGAAAAAGCCCTACATATGGAGAACGCACTGGATGTACTCAACCGCGAAGGCGTCAAAGTGTTGTGGCGAGATAACAACTCTGATTCCAAGGGGGTCGCCTTACGTGTCCCTTATGAGGATTTTAAATCCCCGGCGCACAATCCGGTGTGTGACGACAATGAATGCCGCGATATTGGCATGCTGAGCGGATTGGACAAGTTTGTTGAAAAAAACAAAGACCATGACATCCTGATCGTCTTGCACCAGATGGGCAATCATGGCCCGGAATACTATCGTCGCTATCCGGACGAATTCAAAAAATTCACGCCGATTTGCAAAACCGGCCGCTTGTCAGAATGCTCGCAACAGGAAATTGACAACGCCTATGACAACGCTATTTTGTATACCGACTACTTCTTGTCAGAGGTGATTCAGTTCCTGAAAAAGTATGACAACCACCGCGAAACCGCGATGCTGTATGTCTCTGACCATGGTGAGTCACTCGGTGAGCATGGCATATACTTACATGCAGCACCATATATGATCGCCCCACAAGAGCAGACACACGTGCCAGCAATTGTGTGGGTAGGTCAACACTTTGACTATCAACTGCCGCAAATTTCCCAGTACGCGAATTATCCGCTTAGCCATGACGATGTGTTTTGCACGCTGCTGACAGCCTATGAATTAAAGTCTGAAGTCTGCCATGCCGAATTCGGCTGGTTGGCACAAAATAGAGAACTACAAGAAGAGCAGAGAAAACACTTACTCCCAAGGTAAGTAGGTACTCACTGATTGCCACTGTCGCAACGCAGGGTTGGCATTTCTGCGGTCAGTTTGCTTGGCATGAGCCAGAACAATGGCTTGATGCGTTCATCCACATGGCACGCATCAATATAGCCGATGGCGCCATCGGTTTCAGCGACGTAGCGGATCATGGCTTCTTCTGACTGCACGGTGTAAGGGGGCTGTACACCGTGGAAATACAAGCCGTTCCAATAGCTCACCTGCGACCTCGGCGTGCTGTGCAATACTTGCTGTGAAAACTTTAAGCGCAGCGGGTGCTCACTATGCAAATTCACTGGGTGCAAGGCCTGTCCATGTGAGGCATAGAGTTTCTTCCGCCAAAAAATCAACCCCAGTTCATCGGCATGGATATCAGGCGCCAACCCAGCTTGCGCAGGCACAATCACCGCAATAATGCGATTATCCTCAACTGCCACCACTGGCTTCGCCAGTAACAGACCGATTGCACAGGCAGCATACAGCCAGCGACGCATAGTAAATGTCGTACTGCGCTGCATTAAAACATCACCGCAAAAGAGGTGACAAAACCACGCGGCACATCTTCGTATTCGCCACTACCGCCAATAAACTCAAACTTCAGCAACTGGTTTGGCTTCACCCGCTTGGTCATCCCCAGCACCCAACGGTCTGCATTCTTGCTATCCACTTCATGCAGTGTTTCCAGCCGTGTGATCCAGTACCATTCACTCCCTAGCGAATAGGCACTTTGCAAGTAGGCGCCACTGCCGCCATCATCACCGCCCGTGGTTTTGCGCTCATACACCTCACCGCTGAACTCCCAGCGATTGAACTCCAGCAAAAAGTCGAGGCCATATAAGTGGTAGGTTGGTGAGCCATGAATATCTTTTTGGTAGCTCATCACATTCAGCCCCAGCGTATTCAACCCGGCATTGCTACCGCTTAAGCCAAGAATATTATTGAATGCCAGTCGCGCGCCTCTCACCTCACGATGCAATATTTCATCCCCATCCTGGCGCTGGTCTTTCAGTGCTTCAGCATATACCTGATACTCCATATCCATATGGCTGATCGGCAAACTGCCAAACAGCATGGCGCCATTAATACTCGATGGAAATAGACGGGTAGTGACCAATGGCCGACTGGCGGTCCACACCAGTGGTGGCGCATGCAATTGATTCCAGCGTCCGGCCGGGGTCAGAAAGCGGCCCAGGCGAACATTGGCTTTTTCATTGAGGTTATAGTCAAAGTAAAATCGCTCCAGGTCGACATAGCTTTGCTTGGTATTAACGCCCTCATGGTGGTCATAAACAACCGGATTTTCAAGTTCCAGCTCACTGAAAAACTTGACGCGGGTACCTTGGTCCCAGGTCACGATCATACTCACTTCATTCAGCTTGAGTTGTGCGGCTTCAGTCCGCGGCAAACGTGCATCGATGCTGGTGTAACCACCGACGTGAAAACCACGCCAGAAGGAGTTATCCTCTTCAGCCACAACTGACTTGCATAGCATACACAGGCTGATTACACTGAGCGTGACCCTGAGCAGACGGCTTAATATAGCTGATCTATACATGGCTAATTGATGACATGGCTAATGGATGACCGTTTCGGCAAAAAACATTTAACCCGTATTTTCTCACATCTCATGCGCTTTCATTCACCCCTCACTATCCGCAAAATGCTTTTAATTGCATTTTTGCTGGCTGGCCTGTTGCCCGCGCTTTTAGTGAGCCTGCTGAGCTTTTACCAAGCCAGGCAGGCATTGCGGATTGAAATTCAGCACGACCTGCAAACCACGGGTAACGCGGTGGCAGAGCACGTTGACCGTGTCATGAACGAACGCGTACAGAATGTGCGTAGCTGGAGCCAGCTCGCCATCATGCAGGACATGTTGATTGGCGACATTGATAAACGGCTATCCATCTTTTTGGCCGAGACCCGGCGTAGTTACGCAGAGCAATATGTCAACCTGGATGTCGCAGATTTACAGGCACACATTGTCGCTTCCAGCCGACCCGCCAACATAGGTCAGGTGTTACATACGCCGCCGGTCTGGATGACGTTTCGTGACAATCGCCAAACCATTACCATCTATCATCTCAGCAATCACCAGCTCATGATTTCGGCGCCGATCTTTTCGCAAAATACACTGCAACCCATGGGTCAATTGATCGCCACCTTTAACTGGCAAGTGATTGAAAACTTGCTAAACCATGCCGCGCGACACAGCACAGCGCTGGCGCTGCTGGACAATAAACAACACATGCTCGCACAATCCAGCCTGTGGTCAGACCAGAAACACAGCCTGCATGCCAAAGCGGCGATAACCAGCCGCTTGCCACTCCATGGCTGGCAGATACACCTGAATAAAGACCACGATGTAGCCGTTGCGCCCGTACACCGCCTAGGCATGATTTTTATTGCCTTGCTCAGCGCCATCCTGGTGTTCTCGTTATTACTGGTGCGCCCCCTCGCCCAAAACATCAGCCGCCCGCTCGAAGCGCTCACGCGCTATGTGCAACGCTTTCGCCAGCCAGGTGTGACTGCGCCCGCATCCAGCGGTCCGGCCGAAGTACAATCACTGCATCAGGCGTTCACCCAAATGGCCACCGACCTGGCTGAATCAGAACAGCAACTGACCCGTGCTGCCAAATTAGCCGTGGTGGGAGAAATGGCTGCCGCCATGAGCCACGAGGTGAGGACACCGCTGGGCATTATGCGCTCCTCGGCCGATGTCTTACTCAGGGAGCCGCAGCTCAGTGAAGACGGCCGTGAAGTACTCGGGTTTATTATTTCTGAAACCGAACGCCTGAATAAACTGGTCAGTGCGCTGATTGACGCTGCCCGCCCGCGGCTGCCGAATAAAATCCCGCTGGACCTGCAAGCGCACTTGCAGCATGTCGTCGCCATGCTGCAAAAACCGGCGCAGGCAAAGCAAATTACCCTCACACTACAAGCCACTCAGCCGGTCATCATTGAGGCAGACCAGGACCAGATGACACAAGTGCTGGTCAACTTACTTATGAATGCGATTCAGATTTTGCCGGAGGACGGGCACATTCAGCTGCAACTATCAGCGGACGCAGAGTGTGCCCATATTACGGTGGCAGATGATGGCCCCGGTGTCCCGCCAGCACAGCAAGACCATTTATTTGAAGCCTTTTTCACCCAGCGTGCTGGCGGGGTTGGCTTGGGGCTAGCCGTCGTCAAGCAAATCATTGAGGCGCACGATGGTACAATCAGCTATAGCACCAGCCCTTGGCAAGGCGCCCAATTTAACTTATCACTTCCATTAACGACCGCATAACCATGTCCACCCCGCAACACACTATTTTGGCTGTCGATGATGAACCGCACATGCGCAGGCTGCTGGAAATCAGCTTGCGCCAGGCGGGCTACCGCGCCTTGTCTGCGGGTAATGGCCGCGAAGCGCTAGAACTGATACAGCAGCAGCAAATTGACCTGGTGGTGAGTGATCTGCACATGCCAGGCATGAATGGCTTGCAATTGCTGGAAGCCATACGCAAACAATATGAGCGACTGCCATTTATCATGGTGACGGCGCAAGGCGAAATTAAAACCGCTGTCGAAGCCATGAAACTGGGTGCCAGCGATTATATTCTGCGCCCGTTTGAACTTGAGACCCTGGAAATTGCCATTCAGAAAGCCCTGGCCGTAAACCGTATCCAACTGGAAAATGCTTTTTTCAAGGAATCCAGCCAGCCAGCGGTGACAGGACTCATAGGCAACAGCGCACCCATGCAATCACTCAAGCAAATGATCCAGCAAGTGGCCCCAGAACGTGCAACGGCGTTTATTGTGGGCGAAACCGGCACCGGCAAAGAGCTGGTGGCAAAAGCACTGCACGATGCCTCGCCACGTAAATCGCAACTCTTCGTGGCCGTCAACTGTGCCGCCATTCCGGTCGATATTCTGGAATCCGAATTATTTGGACACGAAAAAGGCGCCTTTACCGGCGCGGTGAAAGAGCGTGTCGGCAAGTTTGAACTGGCCAATGGTGGCACGCTGTTTCTGGATGAAATCACCGAAATGCCTATCCAGTTACAATCAAAACTGCTGCGCGTGCTACAGGAAAACGTGGTGGAAAAGCTGGGCGGCAACCGGCAGATTGCGCTGGATGTGCGCGTGGTGGCAGCCACTAACCGTGATCCGCTGCAAGCGGTGAAAGAAGGCAAGTTGCGTGAGGATGTGTATTACCGCCTGAACGTGATCCAACTGCAAGTGCCACCATTGCGGGAGCGCGGCGAAGATGTCGGTTTGCTGGCAGACTATTTTCTGCATAAACGCCAGGGCAAGCTGAGTGAAAGCGCCCGCGCATGCTTGCAGCAATATCGCTGGCCAGGCAATGTGCGCGAACTGGAGAACATTCTGGAACGCGCCGCCATTCTGGCCGGGGGCCAGACCATACAACCGCAACATCTGCCCGCCGATATTGCACAATCACTTGCACCAGCCAGCAGCGAACCCAGCACGGCAAACAATGAAGGCAGCGACCTGTCTATCCCGCGCGCAACCGAGACCATAGAGCGCCGCCTGATTTTGCAAGCGCTGGATGCCTGCCAAGGTAACAAAACCAAGGCAGCCAAACTGCTTGAAATTAGTGAGCGCTCACTGTGGAACAAACTCAACCAATACGGTTTGCGTTAATGACCCATTGACTGCGTCCCTCGTGATTCAGCCCAGAGGTAAGCATCCATCGCTAAAATGCCGTAGGTGTTTTCTGGCGTAAACCGTTTTGCAACTCCTATTGCACTGCCCGCTGCCACAAACAAAGGCATTAAATGATCCTCACTCGGATGCGCACCCACGCCCTGTGGGCACTCGGCTCGGTAATTGAGCATGCTTGGCCATTGCTGCTGCGCGATGCGTTCAGCCATCCAGTCGGCAAACGGTGCAACGTAGGGCAAAGGCGCCGCCTCCCTGTCACCGGTAAAAAAATCCGATAAATTATGTGTGATGGCGCCAGAAGCCAGTATCAACACATTTTGCGCATGCAGCGCTTGTAACACACGCCCCAACGCAAACTGCTGGGCGGGGGTGCTGCGGCTCTGAATCGACAACTGGGTGACCGGTATATCTGCTTCAGGATACATCAGCATCAACGGCACCCAGGCGCCATGATCCAACCCGCGTTGGGGATGCGCTTGCACAGCGATGTCGTGCGATTGCAATAAGGTAGCCACTTGTTGCGCCAGCGCAGCTGCCCCTGGTGCCGGGTATTGCTTTGCATACAAAGCAGGTGGAAACCCGGCAAAATCGTGGATGGTTTCCGGCTGCGTGGCCAGGCTCACGGTGGGTACCCGCGTATCCCAATGCGCAGACACCACCAGAATGGCCTCCGGCCTCGGTAGGTCAGCGGCAATCTCTGCCAGCAACTGGCCGGTTTTACCCGGCTCAATCGCCAGCGTAGGCGCACCATGCGAGACAAACAGCGTCGTCATACCAATTTACTCCGTTTAGATTAGCGGCGACGGTTGTCCACACTGAATGCGCCCGCGCCAAACGCCACCACCATCAGCAAGCCACCAACAATGGTCAGGTTTTTCAGGAACATGATCTGCTGCATCTGATCGGCCAGGTTGTTGTGGAACATAAAGGCAGTTGCAACGGTAAAGATAGCAATCCCGGTAGCGGCCAGACGGGTTTTGTAGCCCACCAGCAAAGCAACACCCAACACCAACTCAACAAACAAGGCAATGGCATAAGCCACTTCAGGCAACGGCGCCCCCACACTCTGGATATAACCGATGGTGCCCGCAGGATTAGCCGCCTTACTCAAGCCGCTGATAATAAAAATCTGTGATAACAAAATACGGCCAGCCACACTGGCTGCGGATTGGATTGCGTTCATGTTGTGCTCCTTTGTGTTGTTTGTGCGATGTGATCATCAGCCGGACATCACACACTTCCCTGAGAAAATAGTGACTGCGTTGGTTTAGCTGATGAATGGCATTGTATTCCTGAAACAAAAAAATGATAATCCCACTAAAATTAGTAAAACTGTCTCATATAGGTTGACAATCTATGGCCTCATTAGAAGAAATGCATTTTTTTGTCGAAGTGGTAAAACACGGCAACTTCACCAGCGCAGCCCATGCACTGGGTATCTCCAAGCAACTGGTCAGCCGCCGCATTATCGCGCTGGAGGCCCGGCTAGGCGTGCGACTATTGCTGCGTACCACACGCAAACTGTCGCCGACAGAAACCGGCAAAGTGTTTTTTCAGCGCGCGCAACAAATCCTGCAAGCCATCCATGATGCTGAATTAGAGATCAGCAACCGTTCGGATGAGTTGCGTGGCCTGCTCAAAGTTTCAGTGCCATTGTCTTACGCCAACCTGCGGCTGGCACCTGCGCTCACGGTTTTTATGCAACAACACCCCTTGGTGGATGTGTGGCTAGATGCGGATAACCGCCATGTAGATATGATTAGCGAAGGCTATGACATGGTGATTCGTGTGACCGACCACCCCGAAGAAGGCATGGTGGCTCGCAAACTGGAAGATGCAGCAATGCGCTATTGTTGCAGCCCGGATTATATTGCCCGCTACGGCGTGCCCACCTCGCCACAAGCGCTCTCCAAGCATGCCTGCTTAACCCACAGGGCTAGCGAATGGCAATTTACCGAGAATGACCAGATACACCGCATCCCGATTCACGCACACTTAAAATCTAACCACGGCGAGGTCTTGCGCGATGCCGCCGTGGCCGGATTGGGCATTACCGGCCTACCGGCTTTTTATGTGCTGGAAGATTTGCAACGTGGCCGTCTGGTAGAAGTGCTGGCTGAATATCGCATGCAGCAGGCGGGCATTTATGCCATGTATCCTTACCACAAGCAGGTGTCGGCCAATGCACTCGCCTTGATCGAGCACTTGCGGCAATGGTTTCAGCCCTCAGCCGCCTGATGCACACGCTATTCCATTACCGTGACGCGCTTGCCGCGATCTACGCTATAGCCGCCAGGGCCAAAGGCAATGATCACCAAGAGGCCACCTATGATGGTGATATTTTTGAGAAACATGATGACCTGCATCGGGTCGGCCATATTGCTGTGAAACATTAAGGCGGTGACAAAAGTAAACACGGCGATGCCCGCAGCAGCCAACTGCGCCTTAAAGCCGACCAATAAGGCGATGCCAAGGCCTAGCTCAATCACCAGCGCCACCACATAAGCCACCTGCGCCAAAGGCAAGTGGGCACTTTCAATATAGGCAATGGTCCCTGCCGGGTCCATGATTTTGGCGATGCCGCTAATAATAAAAATTAAAGATAACAACACACGCCCCAAAAAACTGACCCAACGCTGCCGTACATTCATACTGATCGCTCCTTGTCGTTATTGAACGCGTGCCTCATCGCCCGGTCAGCGAATCAGGCATCGGTTGATGCATGTCGGTTTAGCGCTAACGCCACCCGAATATTTATCACATTTGTTACTCTGCACCATTCCAAGCAGAAACACCAGCACATTTGACATTTAAAAATAACAATGTTAAGTTAACGACGTTATATTTAATAAATCATTTATTTGCATGCCACCCAAGGTTAAAACCAGCGCTGAAAAACAGGCCGTACGCACTGCCATCATGGATGCGGCGCGCGAGCTGTTTATTCACCAGGGCGTAGAAGCCGTGACCATGCGCGCGGTGGCGCAACGTGTCGGTTATTCGGCCACCAGCCTCTACCTTTACTTTGGCGACAAAGAACAATTACTCAGAGCCGTGGTGGATGCCGATGTGATCAAACTGGCGCAAGCCTTGAAATCCACCTTAAATATCAGCGATCCCTTACAGCGTTTTTTACAATTCGGGCAACATTATGTGCAATTCGCACTCACTAACCCGAACCATTACCGCATGATGTTTATGACCCAGCATCCGCCCTGCGACCCGGCGTTTTCGAGCATTGAGCAAAACAACCCGGAGCAGGATGCCTATTCACAACTGATAGGCGTGGTCACCAGCGCCTGGCATGCAGGCGTGTTCAAACCCACCCTGACTGACCCGGCACTCATCGCACAAACCATCTGGGCAGCCATGCACGGCCTGTGCGCACTGCAAATCAACCTGGCAGACGATGCCTGGATTAACTGGCGCCCGCTCGAAGCCCGCGTGCAGGCGATGGTAGAAATGTGCATGTATGGATTAATGAAAGAAACGCCACATGAATAAGCCGTTCATCATGATCAGCAGCCTATGCCTGGCTTTACTCGCCAGCGGCTGCCACCAGCAAACCGAAGAGGCTGCTGCCCCGCGCCCAGTATGGGTGATGTCAGTCGGTAACAGCCCTGCGCATAGCACCGCCAGTTACACAGGTGAAGTCAAATCGCGCTACGAGTCAAACATCGGCTTTCGCATTGCAGGCAAAATCATTTCCCGCGCCGTGAATGTAGGCGAGTTGGTAAAAAAAGGCCAGTTGATCGCACAGCTAGACCCCAACGACAGCCGTCTCAATGCACAAGCGGCGGATGCCGAAGTACAAACCGCACAGGCCAACCTGGCATTGGCGCAGGCAGAACTGGCGCGTCGCCAGCAGTTATATAGCCAGAAATTTATTTCAAAATCGGCGCTAGACAGTTACGACACTCAGGTAAAAACCGCCCAGGCACGGCTGGCACAAACAAAATCACAAGCCGCCGTCAGCCAGCACCAGACGGGCTATACGCAACTGGTGGCTGACCGCGCGGGCGTCATCGGCATGATACAGGCCGAGCCAGGCCAGGTCGTGGCCGCTGGGCAAACCATCGCCCAGATTTATGACCTGCAAACCCTGGAAATTTTAATCTCGGTGCCAGAAGCACTGATAGATAGCCTGCATACAGGCGACTCCGCACGCGTGAGCCTGAACGATGTCAGCCAAGCCTACCAGGGGCGCATTCGTGAAATCGCACCGGCCGCCAATAGCCAAACCCACGCCTTTGATTTGCGCATCCAGCTACTCAATGCCGACCAGCGCATCAAACTGGGCATGACCGCACAAGTCAGCTTTGAGCCATCGACAACGGCACAAACACTGATAGTGCCAAGCACAGCCGTGACCCGCCACGGCGAACAAGCCAGCGTGTGGGTAATTGACAACACACACCAAGCCCACGCACGCACCGTAACCACAGGCGCTCTCACTGAAAACGGCATCGAGATTACCAGCGGCCTACAGGCAGGTGAGACCATCGCCACCATCGGCATACACACGCTGACCGAAGGCATGCTGGTGCAACCTGTCACGCCCGGCCAAGAGGTATTGCGCTAATGAGCACGCCACACCACAGCGAAGAAGCACAGGCCTCTCCAGGCTTCAACCTGTCGACCTGGGCGCTCAAAAACCAGGCACTGGTGCTGTATTTTATTGTGCTGACATTGCTAGGTGGCATCTTTGCCTACACACATCTGGGCCAGTCCGAAGACCCGCCGTTTACCTTTAAAGTGATGCTGATCCGCAGCAGCTGGCCTGGCGCATCAGCCCAGGAAGTCGAGCAGCAAGTCACGGACAAAATTGAGAAAAAGCTGCAAGAAATCCCGTCTATCGACTATACAAGTAGCTATTCCCGGCCCGGCGAATCAGTGGTGTTTATCGTTATTCGCGACAATACGTTTTCGGAGAAAATTCCGGACTTGTGGTACCAGGTACGCAAGAAAATCGGCGACATCCGCC
Organism: Methylophilus sp. 'Pure River'; assembly: GCF_046765995.1. Lineage (NCBI taxonomy): Bacteria > Pseudomonadati > Pseudomonadota > Betaproteobacteria > Nitrosomonadales > Methylophilaceae > Methylophilus > Methylophilus sp. 'Pure River'. Next base: position 131,129 of record NZ_JBKOUE010000009.1, read on the forward strand.
ATACCTTTCCCAGCGACCTGCAAAGCCTGACCTTTAATGACGAATTCAGTGATGTCTACGGCACCATGTATGCCATCACCGCGGACGGCCTGACGCCGCAACAATTAAAAAGACAGGCTGAGTGGGTGCGCGCCCGTTTACTCAAATTGCCCGATGTGGAAAAAGTGGATTTATTTGGCGAGCAACAGCAAAAAATCATCATTGAAATTTCCAACCAAAAACTCACTTCGCTCGGCATCAGCCCGGCGCAATTAGCGCAACTGCTGCAACAGCAAAACGCAGTCACAGGCGCAGGCACCTTCGATACAGGCCCGGAAAGAATCCGGCTGGATGTGAGTGGCCGCTTACAAAGCCTGGAAGACCTGCGAAAATTCCCGATCCGGGCAGGCAACCAGAACCTAACCCTGGGCGATATCGCCACCATCAAGCATGGTTATGCCAATCCGCCCGCACAACGCATCCACTTTAACGGCACCGCTGCTTTACTGATTGGCGTCAGCATGCAACAGGGCGGCGACGTCATCGCCCTGGGCAAAGCCATGCAGCAAACCATCACCAGCGTACAAAAGCAATTGCCTGTCGGCGTGCAATTGCAACTGGTCACCTCGCAGCCAGATATCGTGCAACACTCGGTACATGACTTTGTACGCTCGCTCAGCGAAGCGCTGATTATCGTGCTGACTGTCAGCCTGCTCTCACTGGGATGGCGTACCGGCATTGTGGTCGCAGTGGCGATTCCCATTGTGCTGGCAGGCACTTTCCTGCTCATGGATTGGCTGGACATAGGCTTGCACAAAATCTCGCTGGGCGCGCTGATTCTGGCGCTGGGCCTGCTGGTGGATGACGCGATTATTGCGGTTGAAATGATGGCCGCCAAAATGGAGCAAGGCTGGGACCGCATGCAAGCGGCATCGTTTGCCTACACGTCCACGGCCATGCCCATGCTGACCGGCACACTGGTCACGGTGGCGGGCTTCTTGCCGATTGCCACCGCCGTATCGTCAACGGGCGAATACACGCGTTCTATTTTCCAGGTTTCGGCTATTTCACTGACACTTTCGTGGATCGCCGCGGTGATTGTGATCCCATTTTTAGGCTATCACTTACTCCCTAAAGCCAAGCATGCCACCAGCGAACCAAGTGCTCACCATCCGGCATCACTCTATGAAACAAGGTTCTACCTGCGACTACAAAGCATTGTCACCTGGTGCGTGCAGCACAAGGGCAGCGTTATCCTGGCGACCATCGCCCTGTTTGTAGTGGCCATGTTGAGTTTCGGCAAGGTGCAGCAACAGTTCTTCCCGGACTCCACCCGGCTTGAGGTTGTGGTTGATTTACGCCTGGCCGAAAACGCCAGCGACCAGTCTACTGATGCTGCCGTCAGCCAACTGGAACAATGGCTGCAAAACTGGCAGAAACAGCATGGCGCACTGCAAAACGTGGTGTCTTATGTCGGCTCGGGTGCGCCACGCTACTACCTGCCGCTGGATGTGCAATTGCCACATCGCGCCTTTGCTCAGCTGGTGATTCTGACCAATAACCTGGCACAGCGCGAAGCCCTGCGCAACGACCTGCTGGCACTGTTTGAACACGATTTCCCGCAATTACGCGGCTCTGTGCTGCGCCTGGAAAACGGTCCACCAGTGGGCTTCCCGGTACAGTTCCGGGTGGATGGGCAAAACCTGCCAGCGATTCGTGAGGTTGCACACAAAATTGCCGATGCCATGCGCGCCAACCCTCATTTGCGCAACGTGCAGCTGGGCTGGGAAGAACCTAGCAAAGTGATTCATGTCGATATCGACCAGCACAAAGCCAGGTTGCTAGGTGTGAATTCGACAGACATTGCGCAATTGCTGAATACGCAATACTTCGAGCAAGTGGTCAGCGAATTCAGGGAAGGCAACGAGCGCATAGACCTGGTCATGCGCAGCAGCAATGAACAGCATGCCCAGCTATCACAACTGGCGCAATTAACGGTGTTAAGCCAGCGTGGCGAGCGCGTACCGCTGGCGCAAGTGGCCAATATCCACCACGGTTTTGAAGAGGGCGTGATCTGGCGACGCAACCGTGTGCCCTCGCTCACCGTACGCGCGCATTTACGCGGCAATATGCAGGCGCCGGTGGTGTCTACTCAAATTCAACAAGCGATTGCGCCCATTTTGGAAAAGCTTCCTCCCGGGGTCACGGTTGAAACTGGTGGTGCCATTGAAGAGGCGGCCAAGGGCGCCACATCGGTGGCCAAAGGCGCACCGCTGTTTTTGGCCGTGGTGTTTACCCTGCTCATGTTGCAGTTACGCAGTATTTCCAACGTCATTCTGGTAGTGCTCACTGCGCCGCTAGGCATGATAGGCATTACCTTTGCCCTGCTCATTTTTAACATGCCATTCGGCTTTGTCGCCATGCTGGGCAGCATTGCGCTATCCGGCATGATCATGCGTAACTCGGTGATCCTGGTCGACCAGATCAAGCAGGATATCGCCGAAGGCGCCTCGCTGGAGCAAGCGGTGGTGCAATCCACCGTGCGTCGCTTCCGGCCGATTGTACTCACGGCCGCCGCGGCCATCCTGGCCATGATTCCGCTCACACGCAGCGTATTTTTTGGCCCGATGGCGGTAGCGATTATGGGCGGGCTGGCAGCAGCAACCATCCTGACCATTTTGTTTGTGCCCGCGCTGTATACATTCTGGGCCGGATTCACGGCAAGAACCATGCAATCACGGCGCAATAAACTATAATACGAGCATCAATAATCGACATTGGGATTCAAGACATGACAGATCAGGCAACCGCACGTTTTAACATGATTGAGCAACAGATTCGCACCTGGGAGGTGCTGGACCCGCAAGTACTGGCGACGTTAAACAATATGCCACGCGAAGCCTTTGTCCCGGAAGCCTATCGCGGACTGGCGTTTGCCGATATCGAGATCCCATTGGCACATGGTCAGCAAATGCTCAGCCCTAAAGTGGAAGGCCGCTTTTTGCAGGCGCTGCAACTGCAAGCCAAAGATAAAGTGTTGCTGGTAGGCGCCGGCAGTGGCTACCTGGCAGCCCTGATGGCGCAGCATTGCGCACAAGTGACTGCATTGGAAATCTTCCCCGAGTTATGCGCACAAGCGACGCAATCGCTGACCAAACAAGGCATTCAAAACGTGCAGGTGATTGAGTTAGACGGCCACAACGGCTACGAATCACAAGCCCCTTATGACGCGATTGTGTTTACTGCTTCCAGCCCAGTAGAGCCAGAAGGGGTGCGCTACCAGCTCAGCATCGGCGGACGCCTGCTGATCGTGCTGGGCCAGGCACCAGTGATGCAAGCCACCCTGATTCAGCGCCTGGCAGAGCATAGTTACAAACAGGATGTGCTGTTTGAAACCAGCCTGGTAGAAATGCAAAATGCCCCTCAGGCACAGGCATTCAGCTTTTAAACCTCTCAGCCATTACACCCAAGACGCCGATGACCTTCAGCCGCCCTACTCACTGGATATTGCTCCTAAGCAGCCTTTGGCTGGGGCCATGGGCAGAAGCCGCGCCGCAAAGCCTGTTTGATGTTTATCTGCAAGCCAAGCAAAACGACCCGCAACTGGCTGCGGCTGGTCATGGCAACCTGGCGGCACAAGAGCTGATTGAGCAAGCCAAGGCAGGCTACCGCCCCAACGTGGCGCTCAGTGCCAGCACCACGGCCAATCACACCGACCTTAAGTACAACACCGCCAATGTACCGCTGCCAGCAGGCGTCAACCGCTTTGAAGGCTATGCCGCCAAAGTGGAAGCGCGACAGCCCATCTACCGCAAAGAAAATCTTGAGCGCATAGACTTAAGCAAGGTGCAGGTCAGCGTCACCGACAAGCAGCTACACCTGACCCAGCAACAACTGATGCTGCGCACCACACAGGCCTATTTTGATGTGCTGCAGGCACAAGATCGCATCGAATTGCTGGCCGCGCAAAAACAGGCCATCCAGCAACAGCTGCAACAGGCCAAAGCCAGCTTTGAGGCCGGGATCACGACCGTCACTGACCTACACGAAGCGCAGGCGCGCTACGACCTGATCGTGGCCCAGGAAATTGCGGCAGAAAATGAGCAAGCCGTGGCGCAGCATAGCCTGCAAGCCATCATAGGCAACCCGCCACAAACGCTGGCAAAAGTGCGTGACGACCTGCAAATCGCACCTGCCCTCAAACCCATGCAAGACTGGCAAACTGTGACTGCCGCCAGCAACCTGAATATCCAGATCCAGCAGGCACAGATTGAAATCAGTGACCGCAATATCAGCATCGCCCAATCCGGACACTATCCGACCCTGGATGCGGTCGCCAGCTACACCGATAGCCACTACAACGGTAGCCAGAACCGCTTTGGGACAGACCTGCAAAATGCGGTGATAGGCGTAGAACTCAACGTGCCGATTTATCTGGGTGGCGCGGTAGACTCTCGCATCAGACAGGCGTCGTATAACAAGCAGAAGGCACAAGATGATCTCGAAAACGTCCACCGACAGACCATGTTGGAAACACAACGTGCTTACCTGGGATTGAGTAGCAGCATTGCACAAATCAAGGCACTGGAACAGGCCTTGCAAAGCAGCCAAAGCCAGCTAGACGCCACCAAGCTCGGCTATGAAGTCGGCATCCGCACCAGCGTAGACCTGCTTAATGCCAGACAACAACACTTTAGCGCCAAACGCGATTTACTACAGGCCCGCTACAACTACCTGGTCAGCATCATCCGCCTCAAAACGGCCAGCGGCATTATCAACGAAGCCGACCTGCAGGACATAGACCAGCAACTCACCAAGAGATAGCCATGAAATCTGCCATAGCCAGCACAGATGCTGTTTGGATGTTGATTGATGTACAAACGCGACTATGCCCCGTGATGCCAGAAGCTGCCATGGCAACGGTGATCAAGAATATTCAACGCTTGCTGCAAGCAGCGCAATTACTCAATATTCCGCTGTGGGTCACCGAGCAATACCCGGAAAAACTGGGCGAGACCTTGCCAGAGCTGCAATCATTACTGCCTGAATACACCCCGCGCACAGCTAAACTCGCCTTTTCCGCCTGGCAAGAGCCGACACTACAAGCTTCTTCCATCAGCGTTGCGCCGCAAGTAGTGCTATTTGGGCTGGAGGCGCACATCTGTGTATTACAAACCGCACTCGATGCCCTGGCTGCGGGCAAACAAGTCTTTATTGTTGAAGACGCCGTTATTTCGCGCGATATTGCCAATCGCCACAATGCCATCGAACGCCTGCGCGCGGCCGGTTGCATCATCACCAATACCGAATCCATGCTGTTTGAACCCATGCAGGCCGCCACACATGCACAATTCAAAGCGCTCTCTGCGCTGATTCGTTAATGCGCGCCATTGATTACTAAATGCTTCAACGTGCGGTAATAAGCCCTTTCAATCACCGCAAAAAATGCGGTAATGATAGACACCTCTTTTAGCACTCTGCGCGCTATTGCCCTGACCTTTGATAAATACTTGCAGAGTATGATCATTAACGTTGATTTAAAACTTCGGAGATCATCGCCAGATGATCTTTAAGAATATGGTGATATGACTCAAATCGAATGGAACGACTTCACCAAAGTGGAGTTGCGCGTTGGGCGAGTGATTGCGGCCGAAGTATTTGCCGAGGCTCGCAAACCCGCTTACAAACTGCAGATCGACTTTGGCCCAGAGATTGGCGTACGCAAATCCAGTGCTCAAATCACAGCGCTTTACAGTCCGGAAAGTTTAATCGGCAAACAAGTGGTCGCCGTGGTGAATTTTCCGCCTAAACAAATCGGGCCGTTTATGTCAGAGTGCCTGGTCACTGGGTTTCACGATGCAGAAGGGCGCGTCACCCTGTGTGTACCCGAGCATGAAGTACCACTTGGTACAAAACTACTCTAAATACTCACCGATTAGAAATTAATATAATCCATCGAGTTAAAACGACTGTTCATTATCGCTTTAGCTCTTCAAACTTATCAGCCATCGTCGGATTACCCTTAGTCAGCTTCTTAATAGTCACATCTTGTGCCTTGTCATTGGCTAAACGAAGGTTGCGGCTGGTACTGAGCAATGCATCTTTGGTTTTTTGCAGATGATCGATAGACTTATCAATCTCATCAATTGCTTTTTGAAAGTGATTCGAGGCGAGTTCATAGTTACGTGAAAACGCGTTTTTAAAGGCATCTAGCTCGCTCTCAAAATTCGTAATATCTATATTTTGTGCTCTTACGGTAGCCAACTCAGTTTTATATTTCATCGAGTTTAAAGCTGCATTACGCAGCAGCGTAATCATAGGGATAAAAAACTGCGGGCGTACCACATACATTTTGGGGTAGCGGTGGAACACATCGACGATGCCAGTGTTATAAAGCTCACTCTCAGGCTCTAATAGTGAAACCAGCACCGCATACTCGCAACCCTTTTCATTGCGGTCTTTATCCAGCTCTTTTAAAAAGTCCTCATTTTTGCTTTTAGTAGCAGTAGTGTCATTTTCGTTTTTCATCTCAAACATAATTGAGACGATTTCAGTGCCACCGTCATCCTGGTCTTTAAAGATATAGTCGCCTTTACTGCCCGAGCGTGCATCGTTGTCTTTCTCAAAATATGCTTTAGGGAATGCAGTGGCACGAATACGGTTAAACTCGGTTTCGCAATGCTGCTCTAGCGTTTCGCCGATCATCTTTGTCGAAAGCTTGGCCTTCAAGTCCTTCAAACGCTCAATAGCATCATCGCGGTCTTTAATCTGCGTTTCGTATTTATCTTTAAGCGACTTCTCAGCCAACTCTTTCTCGAGAGCCGCGCGTACCAAGTTACCCTTGAGTTCATCACGCTCTTTTTCCACCTGGCCCACCGCTTGATTAATCGCCAGTTTCTTTTCGGTTTCAATGGCGTCCAACTTTGCTTTTAAGCCTTGGATTTCACTGTCTTTCGTCGAAGCTGTTTTTTGAATCTCATGCGAGAGCTTTGCTTCTGCCAAATTAGCCACATTAGCAACCTCTTGTTTTGCTTGAGCAAGTTGGTTCACCAAAGCATCGCGTTCTTTTTCAACCTGACTCAACGCCTGAGTTACAGCCAACTGCCTAGCCACGGCCTCAGACTCTAGCTTAGACTTAAGCTCTTTAATCTCACTATCTTTGGCCGCGGCAGCTTGCTGTAAATCACTGGCCACTTTGGTGGTGGCTAACTCAATTGCACTTTGCTTTTCTTTTTCAGCCAACTCAAGACGTTCATGAAGTTGATGCTCAAAGTCGCTATCGCGGACTTGTTTGAGGATGTCAGCATAGCCCGCCTCATCAATCTTGAAGGCTTTGCTGCAATGGGGGCAGATGATTTCGTGCATTTAAATTAGGCTCATATTAAGAAATTGGAGCTACTTTAATTGTTATACTTTTTGAAAATGAACAACAACCTAAGCAATTGATAAATAAAGATTAATAGTGATTACTTATTTTGTTATCTTCATCTTCAGATAATAAAGTTTGTTCTTCTGGAAGTGTTGGCTTTGTATAAGCCATGTTACGCTTACCCCTATCTGGCAATTGAATTAAAACACCTTGTTCAACCCAATTTTTTAGCATTCGCGACGATGCCAAAGTTTCTATTTTTGCAATCTTGCATAAATCGGCATTAGCAATTTCACCCTTGGTGTCAATCCAATGACTGACCTCGTCCCATATTGTTGGGCGCTCCAAGTTTCTGAGTGTCACAGTAACGCTTTCAACTGCTGCTGTCGTGTTTTGAGAGTATTGCGGTGGAAAAAGCTTAGCGCTGGCCATTTCTGCAAACATCATTTTCACACCTTCCCCTGCATCAATATTAGGGGGTATAGGAAACTCTCTTAAGTTTTGTGCAATAAGTGGATTCCTAGCTTTTGAACCCGCTTTATCAATATTTGATGGCGTAATATTGCCAGGGAAAATGCCAGGACTTTCCACTTCAATGCGGTCATCAAAAATTTTTATAAAAATATCGCGATTTAAAGGATAGTCACGGTGTATGACTGCATTAACTATAGCCTCTTTAACAACACGCTCAGGATACAAATGTTTTGTTTTAAAGCCGCTACCACTAAGCGTCAAACCTTTTGCAAGCTCATCTAATACTTCAGCGACTGCTTTATCAATTAACTCCACCAGTGGACCACGTATTGTTTTAGGCGCTTTTCTTAAGTTTGGTGTAGCCCCTGCGACAGCCTGCTTGCCATCATAGACCATAATTCGAACGTCAGCTCGAGTACCGAAAGAGGCAAGCAAACTCCCTGGCTCATCTGCAAAAAGTAACACAGTCGCTCGGGTGGGCATAAGTTTATTCCCAACTTTCGACGCCAAACCTATGCGATTAAGCTGCTCAGGAAAAGTACCCGATTTAAGCCCACGCCCCGCTAAAAAGGCCCGCCAAGTATCTGTTTCCAGCAAATCAAACTCAACATCGATTATCTCAGTTTCAGCAGATCGGATGCCGCGCTGATACGACAACTCAGTAATTTCTTCAGCATTCATTTGCCTACTGCTTGCGTCCATGCGTTTAAACGTGCCGTTGTCCGCGACAGAGTGTACTTTATCGCTTTTGCCAACTTGAATCAGCACAATATGCCCAATTGACTGATCACGAAGTTTACAAGCCCATCTAAAAAACTTTAAATGCCCAATAACTGGTGTAATTTGTGTGCTCAGTTTTCTTCTTAAGTCATCTACTGACTCTGGATTTTCTTCAACACCATATAGCCTTTTTTGACCAACCTCTTGACGTGCATCCGCGACTCCCAAAACGAGAATCCCGCCATCTGTGTTTGCAAAGGCGCTGATTGCAATTAATGTTTTGTTGACCATTTGACCAGACACGCGCTTGAATTCCAGGGTTTTACTCTCACTCGCTCTTAGTAAGTTTGCCACCCTAGCTTCAGCCTGCTCTAAATTGAGCTCATTCATTATTTAAACCCTGTATAGATCATCTTTTACTATTCTAACTGCAAACTATATTCAACCTCCTAAACAACCCAGCTATACAGGAGTCGATAGGGGATGAGACTCGATTAATTCAATAAGTGACGATCTCAACTATCTAGGAATAATATGCACCTTCGCATGCATAACGCCCGTCTGTGACGAGATTGCATTCACACACGCTTCTACCTCGGCAATTTTGCCTTTCAATATCACCGTTTCCATACAATTATCATGATCCAAATGCACATGTTGGGCAGTGATAATCACGTCATGATGGTCGTGTTGTAGTTGATTTACCCGGCTGGCGAGCTGGCGTTCGTGATGATCATAAACATAACTGAGCGAGGCAACGCACTCGGCCTGTGCGTGATCGGCATTTTCCATAACTGCCTCATCAAGCGCCTTTCGCACGAGGTCACGAAAGGCTTCTGAGCGATTCACGTAGGCTTTGACGGCCACCAGCTGGTCAAAGGCGTCGGCCAGGTCGTCCTCAACAGAAATCGTGATGCGTCGCATGGGCTAAGTCCTCGCTAAAACTGATAGGTCAATGTGAGTCGTGCAGCTCTGGGTTCTACCGGGTGAAAGTGAATATCGTTGACCGGTGCAGCCTCGCCTTTGAGTTGCGACTCATAGTAATAGTCGATATCGCTGGCCTTGCGGTCAAACAGGTTAAACACATCCAGCGTCAGGCTGGTGCGTTGATTATACCGGTAGCCGATGCGGGCATAGGTAAGGAATGTGCCATTTGAACGCACAGAATTATCTTCTACCAGCGCCCTGGGGCCAAAGTAGCGTAATTGCATGCTGCCAAACCAGTTGCCCCAGTTTGTCACCGTTGCCCCCAGAGAGGCCACTTTGTTGATTGCGCCAGGGATGTATTGTCCTGCCAGGTCGTGGTCTCTAAAGCGGGCTTTGGAGAGTGCAATATCCATATCAAGCAATAGCCAGTCGTTGACGACGTAGTGGTTATTCCACTCCACACCATAACGGCGGCTGGCGCGGCTGGGTTCAGTTTCTCCGGCATCGCCAACAAATAACAGCTCAGAGTCCATATCCAATTGCCAGATGGCCAACGAGCTTTGCAGGCCAGGCACCCACTCGCTTCTGACACCGATCTCGCTGCCGCGAGTGCTCACCAAAGGGGTAACAGGCAAGGCAGCAGAACCATCTAGCAGGCGGGTTTGCGTGGCAGCGCGTGCATCGTTGCTATGAAAGCCTTTGCCAAGATTGTAGAAAAATTCTGTATTCGCCCACGGCCCGAAAATGACCGAAAACTTGGGTGAGGTAATGCCATCGTCGACATGACCGGCGTTACCTGCCAGGCTACTTTTGACATCGAACTGGTAGCGATCATAACGTAAGCCTGCCACCGTGCGTAACTTCTCATGCCACCATAGCGTGTTTTCAGCATAAACACCGGCGCTGCTTTCCTCTACCTTATCTGACCGTATTTGTGACAAACGCTGCGTTTGCACCGTCTTGTAGAGCGCCACTGGTGACAACTTGTCATACCGTGTTTGCAAGCCCAGTTTATTGTCCATCGCCATGCCGGCAATTTCACCTAGCCACGACTTGCTGAGGTTGAGGCCCAGCATGGTACGCTGTTCACTTTGGTCAGTCTGGTCACCATTGACGGGATCATTTAGAAAATAGGTAAAGTTACCGAATAAGTCGAGCTTGGAGCGGACGGCATACGCATTGATTTGCCAGCCACCATGCTGATCACGGTGGTGCTTGGCAAACGACAGGCTGTAACGTGACGAGTCGCCGCCATCACTCGGGTCAATCGCATCAAAACGCCCGATTTGACCGCTGCGTACAGCACGCAATGGAATCTGGTCGGTCGAATTCCAGCGATTTTGATACGCCATTGCAGTCAGCGTCATGCCATCGCGTGCATCACCTTCGCTGTAACGCAGCAAACCATTGTATTTCCTGACGCCTTCTGCCACCTGCCAGGGGCCATCATAGTGATTGACATCCAGCGCATAGAGTAAATGGCCTTGCTGCAAAGCCACCGAGTTAGCCAGCAGCATGCGCTGGTAATCGTAGCTCCCCACGGTCAGGCTGACGATGCCTTGTGGCAACTGATTCAACAGATGTAATCTTGCCGCACCCGCAGAGGAGAAATCCCCCTCTTCGGCCGAATAGGGCCCTTTTTTGTAGTGGATATGACTTACCAGCTCCGGGATCAAAAAATTTAAATCAGTGTAGCCCTGGCCATGCGCGTGGGTGCGCATATTGACCGGCATCCCGTCCACATAAGTGGCAAAGTCAGTGCCATGGTCGAGGTTAAAGCCGCGCAGGTAAAACTGGTTGGCTTTGCCGCTACCGCTGTGCTGGGTCACGATCATGCCAGGCACGAACTCAAGTATCTCGCCGATGCGCGCAATAGGACGGTTTTTAATCAGGCTGGCATTGACCTTACCTTCACTGACCGCATCTGAGGTACCTATCGCATTGTCATAATGTGCGCGCACCTGGATTTCTTCCAGGTCTATGGACTCACTGGCTTGTGCAGAGAGTGTGACCAATACAGCCGTCTGTACATAAACCGAAGCGGCACTATGTATGATTTTTTTATAATTGTTCATACGATGGCATTATGACGGAATGAGAAGTGTTCACCTATACGTATATTGACGCAAACATATTTTTATCCGCGATGGCATGTCAGACAGGCACAAAAAAGCCCGCTGACGCGGGCTTTTTTTACAACATACGACTTACTCAGCCGCTGGTGCTTCTTCTTTTGCAGGTGGATCGATCAAGGCTTTCATGCTCAAACGCACTTTACCTTTGTCATCCAACTCAACCACTTTCACTTTCACGATATCACCTTCTTTGAGGTAATCGCTCACCGCTTTGACGCGTTCGTGGGCGATTTGTGAAATGTGTACCAGGCCATCTTTACCTGGCAATAAAGTCACGACAGCACCGAAGTCCAGAATCTTGACCACTGGGCCTTCGTAGATCTGGCCGACTTCAACTTCAGCCGTGATCTGTGCAATACGACGTTGGGCTTCAGCACCTTCATCCGCATTGGTACATGCAATTTTCACGGTACCGTCATCTTCGATGTCGATGCTGGTGTTGGTTTCTTTAGTCAGTGCCTGAATCACTGCGCCACCTTTACCAATCACGTCACGGATCTTGTCCGGATTGATCTTCATGGTGATGATACGTGGGGCAAACTGTGACATTTCAGTGTTCACACCAGACACGGCTTGTTTCATCAAGCCCAGGATGTGCGCGCGGCCCTCTTTGGCTTGTGCCAGTGCCACTTGCATGATTTGTGCTGTGATACCGGTGATTTTGATGTCCATTTGCAGAGCGGTCACACCTTTGTCGGTACCCGCCACTTTAAAGTCCATATCACCCAGGTGGTCTTCGTCACCCAGAATGTCGGTCAGTACAGCCACGCGGTTACCTTCTTTGATCAGGCCCATCGCCACGCCAGCAACGTGTGCAGTCAATGGCACACCAGCATCCAGCAGTGACAAGCAACCGCCACAGACAGACGCCATGGAGCTAGAACCGTTAGACTCAGTGATCTCTGACACCACACGCATGGTGTAGTCAAAGTCTTCTTTTTTAGGCAGCACTGCTTTCAAAGCACGTTTTGCCAGGTTACCGTGGCCGATTTCGCGGCGCTTAGGCGTACCCACACGGCCAGTTTCACCAGTTGCATACGGAGGCATGTTGTAGTGCAACATAAAGCGGTCTGTGTATTCACCAGACAGTGCGTCAATGATTTGCTCATCACGGCCAGTGCCCAATGTCGCAACTACCAACGCTTGCGTTTCACCGCGTGTAAACAGGGCAGAGCCGTGTGTACGTGGCAATACGCCTGAGCGGATGGTGATCGGGCGCACAGTGCGTGTGTCGCGGCCATCGATACGTGGCTCACCGTTCAAAATCTGGCTACGCACGGTTTTAGCTTCCAGTTTAAAGAACTCGTCTTTAATCTTGTTGGCTTCCAGCGTAGACGTTTCTTCAGTGATCAATGTGCTCATCACGCGGGACTTAATTTCGTCCAGCTTGGAAGAGCGCTCACCTTTAGATTTGATTTTAAACGCAGCATTGATGTCATCTGCCGCAATCGCAGCGACTTTGTCGATCAAAGCAGTGTCTGGCTCTGGTGGTGTCCAGTCCCAGGCATCTTTACCGGCTTCGGCAGCCATTTCGTTAATGGCCTTGATCACTGGTTGCATTTGCTCGTGACCAAACACTACGGCACCCAGCATCACTTCTTCAGACAGCTCTTTGGCTTCAGATTCAACCATCATCACCGCAGATTCAGTTGCACCAACCACCAAGTCGAGTGCGGAGTCTTTCAGCAATGAAACATCTGGGTTCAATACGTATTCGCCATTGATATAACCCACGCGTGCCGCACCTAATGGGCCGTAGAATGGAATACCAGACAATGCCAATGCAGCAGAGGCACCAATCACCGCTGGGATATCGGAATCAATTTCCGGATCCAGTGACAATACAGTGGCCACGACCTGCACTTCGTTGTAGAACGCATCTGGGAACAGCGGGCGCAATGGACGATCGATCAAACGGGCAGTCAGTGTTTCTTTTTCGCTAGGACGGCCTTCACGCTTGAAGAAACCACCTGGAATACGGCCAGCAGCATAGGTTTTTTCTTGGTAATCCACGGTTAATGGGAAGAAATCCTGGCCTTCTTTGACTTCACGCTTGGCAGTCACAGCCACCAGCACAACGGTATCCCCGTAGCTGACGATCACTGCGGCATCAGATTGGCGTGCAATTTCACCTGTTTCCAATGTCAGGGTATGCGCACCAAACGGGATGCTTCTTTTAGTAATTTCAAACATATTTTTCCTTTTCTCTACCATGGCTATTCACTACCTAATAGCCAATCTCAATAATGAAAATACAGCATTCGCTTACTGCGTTTGGGCGCTACGCATTGGGTTGCCCGACGCGCGACGGCTGTATTTCCCGATTTGTGGTGACTTCCATCAACACGCTGCGCCTGTTTATCCAGTTGCAACGCACTCACAGAAGCCACCGCGTTTTTGGCGATTTTTTAAAGCAAAAAAGCCGAGGCAATCACCATGCCATCGGCTTTTATTTCGTTAAAAGTGAACAGGATTAAGTGTCACACTTTAAACCAAATTATTTACGCAGGTTCAAGCGCTCGATCAGCGTTTGATAGCGGCTAACATCTTTACCCTTCAGGTAGTCCAGCAAACGACGACGTTGGCTAACCAGAGCCAACAGACCACGGCGTGAGTGGTTGTCTTTTTTGTTGGATTTGAAGTGCTCAGTCAGGTAAGTGATACGGTTAGTCAACAAAGCCACTTGTACTTCTGGGCTTGCTGTATCACCTTCACTGCGTTGGTATTCTTTAATGATTTTTGCGGATTGTTCTGCGGTAACAGCCATCTTTTTTCCTTTGAGTTAGCGTCAATGTCGCGGCAGCCAGACAACTTATTTGCCTTACCACGCCGACATTCAATTTACACGAACCGCGCATTATATCGGCAAGTCCATACCTTGCATAGACTTTTATGCCATTAAGTTTCTGTTTTTATGAATTAATTTACAGCGCATTATAAAAAATCATCATAAAAATCTGCTTGTGCAGGCACCGCACCACGAATACCGCAAATAGAAGCGGCAAACCAGGCGGCGCGCGTCAGCATGGCCTGCCGCGACCACCCGGCCAGCAAGCCGCGAATCACCACCGCCGTATAAGCATCACCCGCGCCCACACTATCCACAAAAGGCGCCTGCAACTTCATTGGCGGCGCACGAAAACCGTTGCCATAGGCATCCAGCCAAAAGCTGCCTTGCTCGCCACAAGTAACAAACATTTCACTCAGCCCAAACACCATCAACAGCTGCCGCGCCAATTCATTGATGTCAGGCGAGCCCGGCAGGCCCAGCAACTTGCACACTTCGGGCAACTCTTCATGGTTGATCTTCAGGATATCCGCCGCCTGCAACACCTGGCGCAAGCTATGCGCGTCATACCACGGTGCACGCAGATTAATATCGCAAAACACCGTCGCCGTACACATTTTCAACCACTGCCCGGCCAGCGCTTGCATGGGCGCATGCCGCAGTGCCAGCGAACCGAGATACACCAGGCGCGGCGGATGCTGAGCCGTTAAAGCCTCTACTGGCGGCCATCGCATATCGTCGTAGGCTTGCTGATCCAGGATTTCAAAACGGTGGCCGTGCGCCTCCAAATGCACCATAACCTGCCCGCTGGGCAAGGTATCAGACCGCTGTACACCTGCAATCGACAGGCCGCATGACTGCATCTCGGCGACAATACGCTCACCGAGCGCATCATTGCCCACCGCCGTGAGCAAGTGCACATCCAGCCCAAAGGCATGGCAATGCCTGGCCACATTATAAGGCGCACCGCCTATGATGGTACGCTCGGGAAACACATCCCCCAGCACCTCACCCAGAATCATGATGGTATTCGACATACGCTTCATCCTATTTTCCACACCATCCCACACCATTAAAAACCTCTCACTTTTGTGACTCACCCAAACGCAGATTGTTTCCGCGTCCCGGCAAACCGGCCTCACGCACCCGCAAATGACCACTCCTCAACCGTTATAAAATAACGCATGTGCAGCATATCAGGATTTTTTTTATCTTTTGTGTGCATTCTTTGCGTTCTTTGCTATAATGCGCGTCTTGCAATTCGGGACATGCCCAAATTGCTGATGGCCAGATAGCTCAGTCGGTAGAGCAGAGGATTGAAAATCCTCGTGTCGGCAGTTCGATTCTGCCTCTGGCCACCACTTCCTTACCTGCCTTTCGGCACACTTCTTTTTCTGGGTTTGTTGATGTCATTAAAACACTTAACACCGGATGAATTACACCCATTACTGAATGATCCATCATTGCTGCTTGTTGATATCCGCAATGATCACGAACTTGTTTCCGGCATTTTACCCGGCGCACTGCATGTGCCCTTAGGCAATCTGACCGCCGTCTTTGACCAGTTTCCACAAGACAAAAAAATTGTGTTTTATTGCCGTAGCGGCGTGCGCTCGGTGGCGGCAGGTGAATTTGCACTGTCACAAGGCCGCACAGACGTCTCGCATCTGGCAGGCGGCATCCTGGCCTGGGCAAGTGCCGGACTGCCTATCAACGCCGCTTGAACCCTTAATTCAGGAAACGCTCATGCACAGTGATAAAGACCTTGATGCCCGCAACTTGAACTGCCCACTGCCTATCCTGCGCTGCAAAAAAGCACTGAATGAGCTGACGGCCGAGCAAGTACTGAAAATCAGCGCCACAGACCCCGGCTCAAAAAAGGACTTTGACGCCTTTTGCCGCCAAACCGGCCACACTTTACTGGACATGCAGGAAGCCGAAGGCGTGTTCACCTTCTGGATCCGCAAACGCAGCGCATAAATTGCACACATTCAAATAAAAAAGCCCGCAACTGCGGGCTTTTTTATTTGCTAAGAATAGCTTATTTGGCACGTTCCAGACTACCCATGGCTTTCGGGAAGGTGACCACGCCCCAAGGCATGTTTTTCACTTCCACCTGGCTGGTCACTTCCAGCTTGTCGGCATCAATCACCAGCACAGCATCAGACTTACCACAGGCCAGCAAGATATTCTTGTTGTCCGGGGTAAAGCTGAAATGCCAGCAACGGTTAGCCGTCGGCACTTCTTTCAGCTTTTCAAAGGATTTGGCATCAAACACTTGCAGCAATTTAGCTTTGTTGGTTGCCACAAAGATGCGCTCGCCTTTGCTGTCATAAGCAACGCCATACGGCGTTTCAGCCGTATCCACCGTGCGTACTACATTAAAGTCTTTATCCAGCACCAGGATCTTGTTACCAAACTCCAATGTCGCCAAATAAGTATTACCATCAGGTGACACTTTAATGCCGCGCGGTCTATCGCCATATTCGTGCGTAGGGATGGTTTTCACCAGCTCACCGGTCTCAATGTTATGCACAGTGACCGTGTTATCCGCTTCATTGGTGATCACCAATTGCTTGCCATCCGCAGAGAACTCCAGGCCTTCAGTTTCCGGGCCACCGGTAATTTCACGAATCTTCTCACCCTTGGTCAAATCAATCACTGCGATTTTGGCCGGAATTTTTTCCTCATCGTCGTCATCGTCATCTTCCGCAGGTTTCTCACCTGGCTTGGGTGGTGGGCCAGCCTTGGCGCTAGGCTCAGACGACACAAACGCAAAGTTGCCACTCACACGCACAAACTCAGGATTTTTACCGACCTCAATTTGCTTAACGACCTCACCCGTGGCGGTATCAATGACGGAAACACTGCCGTTTTCACGTGTAGCTACTACCAATTGCTTACCATCATCGGTCACTGCCAGGCCACGCGGGCCTTGTGCTTTGACATCCAACTGCTTGGTGACTTGCATGGTTGCCAGGTCAATCACGTTCACGCCAGCATCTTGCGTAGACACATAAGCGACACCACCTGCCGCCTCAGTGGCGGGCGCAGCTGCTTCGGCGGCTGGCTCTTCCTGCTTGTTACAGGCCGCCACGCTGGCAACCAAAGCCAACAACAGCAAGCTCATGCGCGTACGACGCGCGAATGATGAATTCAACATTGCATTTATCTCCTGATTTTTTTATTAAAGCTTATGGTTGCAGCAAGAATCATACTCGCCGACAAACCGCGGCCCACGACTACTTTTCACATCATCACCGCCAATGTAGGCTGCAAACAGCCACCATATTGGCTATTTATAACCAACTACCCTAAAAACAAGCGATAGGCAGGGTTCTGGCTTTCATCCCAGCAAGGGTAACCCAGTTGCTGCAGAAACTGCTCAAATGCCACTTTATCCTCTGGCGGCACCTGCATCCCCACCAGCACACGGCCAAAATCGGCGCCATGATTACGGTAGTGAAACAAGCTGATGTTCCAGTTGTGACCCATGGATTCGAGAAAGTTCATTAAAGCGCCAGGTTTTTCCGGGAACTCAAAGCGATAAACCACCTCGTTTTGCGCTTGTGGCGCGTGACCACCCACCAGATGGCGTAGGTGCAATTTGGCCATTTCATTATCGCTGAGATTCAAGGTTGGCAAGCCTGCAGCTTCAAGCGTGTTGGCAATCTCCGCCGCTTCAGCCGGATTGTGCACGGCCAGGCCGACAAAAATATGCGCCTGCTTGGCATCAGAAAAACGGTAATTAAATTCCGTGATATTCCGGTTACCCAATTGACGGCAAAAGGCTTTGAAAGCGCCCGGCGTTTCCGGAATCGTCACCGCAAACACGGCTTCGCGGTGTTCACCCAACTCGGCCCGTTCGGCAATAAAGCGCAGGCGGTCAAAGTTCATATTGGCGCCAGAGGCAACCGCAATCATGGTTTTGCCTTGCAACTGGTGTTTTTCACTGTAGGCTTTCAAGCCGGCTAACGCCAGGGCGCCTGCAGGTTCGAGAATGCTGCGCGTGTCTTCAAATACATCTTTAATCGCGGCACACACTTCATCGTTATCGACGACAATCATTTCATCCACATACTGCTGCACCAAAGCAAAGGTATGCTCGCCCACCTGCTTCACCGCAGCACCATCTGCGAACAAGCCCACTTGCTCCAGCATCACGCGCTGACCAAGCTTCACTGACTCCGTCATGGCTTCGGCATCTTGCGCCTCGACACCAATCACTTTGATTTCTGGGCGCACGGCTTTGATGTACGCGGCAATGCCTGCCAGCAAGCCGCCGCCGCCAACGCAGCAGAAAATCGCCTCTATCGGCTCTGGATGATCCTGCACAATTTCCAGCGCAATCGTGCCCTGGCCGGCAATCACGTCCGGGTCATCATAAGGGTGCACAAAGGTCAGGCCTTCAGTTTGCTCGACTTTAAGGGCATGCGCATAGGCGTCGGAATAGCTATCGCCAAACAGCACCACCTCGGCCCCGCGCGAGCGCACGGCATTGACCTTGATCGCAGGTGTTGTTGTGGGCATCACAATCACGGCTCGGCAGCCCATTTTTTGCGCACTGAGCGCCACACCTTGCGCATGGTTGCCGGCACTGGCACAAATCACACCACGTGCCAGTGCATCGGGCGGTAAATTGGCCATTTTGTTATAAGCACCACGCAGCTTGAATGAAAACACCGGCTGCATATCTTCACGCTTCAATAACACACGATTTTTAAAGCGCGCAGACAGGTTAGGCATCTCATCCAAAGGTGTGTGTCTGGCTACAGCATAGACTTGGGAGTGTTCGATTTTTTCGCGGTAATTGATGGTCATGAAAGGCGTTAAGATTTTAAAACCGCAGGGTTGCAGTGTATGATAGAGAATTGTTTGTATTATAAAGAATTAATCAAGGATTGAAGCAAATGGCAATGGATAAAGCACAACAAGACGCACTGAAACTGGAAGTTGCGAAGGCCGCGGTCACCTATGTTAAAGACGGCATTATCGGCGTGGGCACCGGCTCAACCGCCAACTTTTTTATTGATGAACTGGCCAAAGTAAAACACAAAATCACCGGCGCGGTGGCCAGCTCAGAAGCCACAGCAGAACGCCTGCGTGGTCACGGCATTGAAGTGTTTGACTTGAACAGTGTCGACAGCCTGGATATTTATGTGGATGGCGCAGACGAAATCACAGAGCACATGCACATGCTTAAAGGCGGTGGCGGTGCATTAACGCGTGAAAAAATCGTGGCAGCCGTGGCCAAATCCTTTATCTGTATCTGTGACGAAAGCAAATTCGTACCAGTATTGGGCAAATTCCCGCTGCCGGTAGAAGTGTTGCCAATGGCACGTAGCCATGTCGCACGTGAACTGGTGAAACTGGGTGGCCAGCCAAAACTGCGTGATTTCACCACCGATAACGGCAACCTGATCCTGGACGTACACGGCCTGACCATTAGCGACCCGATCACACTGGAAGCCAAAATCAACGCCATCGTTGGCGTCGTCACCAACGGCCTGTTTGCGGCGCGTCCGGCTAACGTCTTATTGCTAGCTACACCAAACGGCGTCAAAACCCTGACAAAGTAATTGCAAAATTATCACGAAGTTGTCATATTGTGCTGGTAACCTGCACCGGCACAATAATTAGGAAAATTTGTCATGCAATTTGAACATACCTCTAAGCAATATGATGTTGAACTGGAATCAGTACGTGCCAAGGTTCTGGAAATGGGGGGACTGGTTGAGCAGCAGATTGTGAATGCGCTGGAGGCACTCACCAGTGCCGACGTGAATCTGGCCAAGGATGTGATGGAGCGTGACACACGCGTCAATGCACTCGAAGTACAAGTCGACGAAGATTGCAGCCACATCATCGCCCGCAGACAACCTGCTGCACGTGATTTGCGCATGATCATGATGATGGTAAAAACCATCACCGACCTTGAGCGTATTGGCGACGAGGCCACCAAAATTGCCCGTACAGCACAGCGCATCTATGAACAAGACCGCATGTACAAACCCCGTTTTAACGAGATTAAAACCATGGTTGGGATTGTGCGTGAAATGCTACGTACCTCATTAGACTCTTTCGCCCGCCTGGACGTGAGCCAGACAGTAGAAGTAGCCAAGCAAGATGAGCAAGTGGACGAGCAGTTCCGCGCCGCCATGCGTCAACTGATTACATTTATGCTGGAAGATCCACGCACCATTTCCATGTCACTGGAAGTGCTGTTTGTGGCGAAAGCGATTGAGCGTATCGGCGACCATGCCAAAAATATTTCTGAATACGTCGTCTATATGGTGAAAGGCAAAGATGTGCGCCACACCAGCTTGGAAGACATTCAGCGCGAAACGCAATCTTAAGATGGTTGTAAAACAAAAAAGCACTCCCAGGAGTGCTTTTTTTAATCGCGGCCATCAAGCTGATGCATTAAGCGCTGGGCGGCACGTAACCACTTGCGACATCAGCACCATCGCCAAAGAAATATTTTTCAGTCTGCTCGGCCAGATATTTTCTGGCACTGGCATCAGCCAGGCTCAAACGGTTTTCGTTAACCAGCATGGTTTGCTGCTTCAACCAGCCTGCCCAGGCCTCTTTGGACACGTGCATATAAATCTTTTTGCCCAACTCGCCCGGGTAAGGCGGGAAATCCATGCCCTCAAGCTCTTTGCCCAGTTTCACACATTGCACCAATCTTGCCATGTTCGTTCCTCACTACACTGCTAAAAGCGCTATCATAGCGCATGTTAAAATCTGATGTCGCATTTTAGAGATAATCCATGCAAAACAATCAATCATCCAGCCACCAGGAAAGCCCGTTTAAAGGCAAAACTGGTCTTCGTCGCTTAATCAATGCTTTTGGCTACTCCATGGATGGCTTTAAAGCCGCCTACCAACATGAAGATGCCTTCCGCCAGGAGGTCTGGCTGTCGCTGGTATTGATTCCATTGGCGTTTTATCTCGAAGCAGAAGCCTTGCACCGCATCCTGATGGTCGGCAGCGTGCTGTTGGTGATGATTGTCGAGTTACTGAACTCAGCCGTAGAGGCCGTGGTTGACCGCGTGTCTATTGAGCGCCACGCATTAGCCAAACGCGCGAAAGATATTGGTAGCGCCGCCGTGTTGCTAGCATTGATTAACCTAGCAGTCGTTTGGGGCTTGATCCTGCTGGGTTAATATCACCAGTTGCACCAATAAAAAAGGTTGGCAATGCCAACCTTTTTTATTACTCAAACATCTTTAGAAATCAGCCCGTGCACCGACCAAAATAGACCGCGCCCCTGCTGGCGAAATATCCTTGAGGAAAGACGCGTGTTCGCGAATTTCATCATTAAGCAGGTTATTGGCCTTGGCAAATAACTCGACGTGATATTTCACAGGCAACTTGTACGCAACCAGGGCACTCAGGTTGGTGTAACCGTTGGTTTTCAACTCGTTCTCAGCCACATCGTTTTGCTTAAAGGCATGCAACACATCTACACGTGCATTCCAGCCGCCCAGATGGTAATCCAGGCCACCGCCTAGGCGCAAAGGTGAGATACGCGGAAGATAGTCATTATTGCGCGTGTCTTTGGCATGTACATAGTCCCCACGTAACTTCAGCGCCCACTCATCATTCAAGGCAAACTTACCTTCCAGCTCCACGCCTTTAAATAGGGCAGGGACAGCTCTGAACTCAGCTTCAGGCAACAACTC
Source organism: Methylophilus sp. 'Pure River' (assembly GCF_046765995.1). NCBI lineage: Bacteria > Pseudomonadati > Pseudomonadota > Betaproteobacteria > Nitrosomonadales > Methylophilaceae > Methylophilus > Methylophilus sp. 'Pure River'. The sequence continues at coordinate 153,209 of NZ_JBKOUE010000009.1, forward strand.
GCCATCGACCAGCACATCGTTGCCCGTGTTGAACAAGCCAATAAAGTTTTTAAACCTGGTAGCATAAGCCCCCAAAGTGACGCTATTGCCACCGGACTTCCACTTCAATTGCGCATCGATACCATTCGAACGCTCTTTTTTCAGCTGTGTACTGCCGACCTCATATTGACCTGTCGCAATGTGCGCACCGTTGGCATATAACTCAAAATAACTTGGCGCACGCTCATTGTGTGACAAGTTAAATGTCGCGTTCCAGTTGTCATTGATCGCATACAACCCACCCAGGGCGAAGCTATTCGGGTTAAAGCTGTTGTTTTGCCCGGCACCGAAATTGGTACTGTCGGCGGAATTAACCGTGGTTTGACCCGTGCGGCCACCAAACGTGAGCTTGTGCTGGTTAATCGCATACTCTTCATACACATACACGGACTGATCTTGCGTGGTCACACTCGGCACAAAGGCCTCTTCGCCCAAGGCCTGGAAACGCGTATTCTGGAACTGGTAACCTAACACCCCATTAATACCGGCAATCGGCGCGTGCGTCGCTTCCAGGCTCCCCTGAACACCGCGATTTTTAAATGTCGTTCCAACCACACCATCTTCCAGCTCAACGTGCTGATAATCCGTATGGGCCATGCGCAATTTGAGTTTTTGCAACGGCCCCTTTAAATCGCGCACTTCACCCGCCAGCTCCAGGCGTTTGTTTTGCATGTCGATGCGCACACTGTCTTCGGCCACTGTGCCATAGTTATTATTGGAGTCCGCATAAGACACACCCAGGTATCCGGTATCAAAGGTCCAGGCAGCGCCCAACGCACCGCCATTCGCCAGCGCATCGCTATTATTCAACTTACCATTGCCCTTGCTGTCGCGCGGCGTACCATCAGCCCTGCTTTTACGCTTGGACACAGCATAGCCTGGAATCTCCAGGTTGCTGGTTTCACGGCTATAGACATCGGCATGTAATGCAAATGTGCCGTTACCGACATCCATCACCGCTGCGCCGTTACGCGTATTATCCGGTCCGCCAAAACGCGCTTCTGCCCGGCCGGTATAACCATCCAAAGACTCTTTGGGGATACGGTGGTCAATCGCATTCACTACGCCACCCATGGCACTGCCGCCATATAGCAAGGCCGCAGGTCCACGCACCACATCAATTTGTTCAATAATCAGTGGGTCTATGCCAACGGCATGGTCAAAACTGAGGGAAGACGCATCCAGCACACCGACGCCGTTTTGCATGATGCGTACACGCTCACCATCCATGCCGCGGATAATCGGGCGCGAGGCATTGGGGCCGAACTGCGTCGCAGTGACCCCAGGAATACCATTCAGTGTTTCACCCAGCGTGCCCTGGCGGCGCAGGCTTAATTCGCGGCCACCAAGCACGGACACCGGAACGACCATATCATCCGAGGCTACCCCCAAAGGATTACCCGTTACCGGCACTTGATCAAGGTCGATGTTGGCAGCGTTATCCGCAGCGAATACAGGGTTAGTTAATGCAGCCATCATCGCCAGCCATAGCGGTTTGTGACGCCAGGAATGTGGCGCCATGCTTTTGATCATATTCATTGTTATTTCCAGATACGATAGAGACAGTGCGCGTTGCACTGTACTCAGAATAAATAAGCGCCAGAGATGGCTAATGCCAATCCAGGAGCGCGATTAATATCAGGCGGAAATAATGAAAGGCGGGGCGCGCGCAGAATAAACGGCGACGCAACTGGTAATAACCGCGAACACTGCGGCGATTGGAGGAGTAAATGCGTTAAGCGGAGGCAAACTCCACTTCGGCGCTTGTGTCAGCGCACCTGCGGCATGCGCCAGGCTGATACACAAGGTACAAGGTTCATTGCCTTGTTTTTTGTCGGGTTGGGACTGCTGCGTCAGCTCTTTGATATGGCTGATTTCGTGCGTGGCAATGCCAGTTTGCGCAATGGCAAACAGCACCGACAACAGGAAATAGACATAAAAACGCTTTAACATATTGAATATATTAACATATATTTATGACAATCGAATGAATTGCCACCGCTAACGCAACAAAGCCGTAAGAATCGCTTCCACGGCATTGGCATTTTGCACGGGCACATAGCCCCCTTCCAGCATCCACAGCATACGTCCTTGCGCATAAGCATCCGCCAGCTGCTTTATGCGGATAGCGATGTTGCCATAGCCCGCATCAGAATATTGTAATGCCCCCAAACGATCACCTGCATGTGCATCCAGCCCAGCCGATACCAGGATAAGTTGCGGACGGAATTGCTGCATGGCAGGCACCAGCTGCTGGTCTAATGCGTGCAAAAGCACCTGCTCGTTGCTGCCTGGGGGTACGTCCACATTCATCGTGTAGCCGAGCCCGGCACCAACACCCTGCTCAGAAGGACGGCCACTGCCGGGATATAGCGGGTGCTGATGCGCACTAAAATAAAAGACGCTGTTATCTGCCTCAAAAATCTCTTGCGTGCCATTGCCATGATGCACGTCGATATCGACAATTAAAATGCGTTGAATGGCATAACGCTGCTGGGCATAACGCGCAGCAACGGCGATATGGTTGGTCAGGCAAAACCCCATCCCGCGATCGCGGGTGGCGTGATGGCCGGGTGGGCGCACCAAGGCAAATGCCAGCGGTGATGGCTGAGACATCACCGCATCGATGCCCGCCATCCCGGCGCCGGAAGCCAGTGTCGCCACGGCCAGCGAGTGCTGCGAAATCACGGTGTCGCCGGTACTGAGTGGTCTGTGTGTGCCAGCAGGCACGCGTGCTTGCTCGGCATTCAGCAAATCCAGATAGGCGGCGCTGTGTACGCGCAATAAATCTGCGCGCGTAGCCGCAGCAAAAGTCGGCCACCGTAAAAACGGCTGCAAGGACTCATGATGCTGCAATCGCTCCACAATCGCACTGACGCGACGCGCTTGCTCCGGATGCTCAGGCCCGGGATCGTGCGCTTCAAAGCGTGTGTCGTAGAGCATAGTGATTGGTGTCTTGCCAGAGATGGCGGTAGCGCCATCCTGCGCAGCAGCCTCAGGCATGCATGGCAGTAACAGACTCAACACAATGGGAGAAAAGTATCGTTTCATGGATACCCTATTAAATAGGATGATCCAAGGATTGTAGAAACTTGCAGTGGCAAGTCAAGCGGCTGAATAGCCAGCTTACAGGTTGACGACGCGTTTGGGCGCGATGCGGCCATCACGCTGCTGAAAACCGACGCCCAGAAACAGGCCGACCTCACTATAAATACGCAGTTCGCCTGCCGGAATACTGCCTGACACCCATACCGGATTGCCCTGTTTGAAATAATAGGCAGCATCTTCTTGCAACAAGATTTTAGGTAATGCGGTGATCGCGGTATCGACTGGCAGCAACAAGGCATCACGCTGTTCGATGGTCATCTGCTCCAGTGCTTCAATAGTCACCGTATGCGCAATCTGGTAAGTGGCAGTCGCCGTGCGGCGTAACGCGGTTAAATGCGCGCCAGCCTGCAAGGCTTTACCGATATCCTCGCCCAGGGTGCGGATGTAAGTGCCTTTGCTACAGGTGACTTCAATCTCTGCACTGTTATCCGTACAGCCCAACACTCGCAACGCATAAATAGTCACCTGGCGTGGCTGACGCTCCAGTTCTACGCCATCGCGTGCGTATTCATACAAAGGCTTGCCATTGACCTTGAGCGCAGAATACATGGGCGGCACCTGCGTAATTTCACCCATAAACTGCGGCAACACGGCTTCAATACTTTCACGCGTAATATGGCAATCGACCTGGCTGATCACATCGCCTTCTTTATCGCCAGTCGTCGTCGTGACACCAAACTTAACTGTGGCGACATAAGTTTTATTTTCGTCGGTGAGATGCTGGGCAAACTTGGTGGCTTCGCCCAAACAGATTGGCAACACGCCTGTCGCCAATGGGTCCAGCGTGCCGGTATGCCCGGCCTTTTGCGCCTGATATAACCATTTAACCTTTTGCAGGGCCTGGTTGGAGGAGAAGCCATACGGCTTATCGAGCAATAACACGCCGCTCACAGCGCGTTTAATGCGTTTGGTTTGCATGGCGAAAGAAGATAAAAATTAGTCTTGCGGAGGGGTATCGGACAAAGCCTGATTGATCAGCCTGTCCATATGCATGCCGCGGTCTATGGATTCATCATAGACGAAATGCAATTGTGGCACAGTACGGATCATCATGCGCTTGCCCAATTGCGAACGCAGAAAACCAGCCGCTTTTTCCAGCCCGGCCTGCAAGCCCTTGCTGTTTTTTTGCGCCGTATAAAACACCTTGGCGTGTGCCATATCACCAGCGACCTCAACACCAGTCAAGGTCACCATCTGCACACGCGGGTCTTTGACCTCGAACATGAGCAAATCCGCCAGTTCACGGCGCATTTGCTCTGAGACACGGTCGTTTCTTGAAAATGCTTTAGCCATTAGAGTGTACGTGCCACTTCCACGACTTCATAGACTTCCAGGATATCGCCCACTTCAATCTCATTGTAGTTCTTGAGTGACAGGCCGCATTCGAAGTTATTTTTAACTTCTTTAACGTCATCTTTGAAGCGCTTCAAGGAGTCCAGTTCGCCGGTGTGAATAATCACATTGTTGCGCAGTACGCGTACTTTGGAGTTGCGTTTAACCACACCATCCTGTACGTAACAACCAGCCACAGCGCCGACTTTAGAGATACGGTAAACTTCGCGAATCTCAACGGTACCAATCATTTGTTCTTTTTGCTCTGGTGCCAACATGCCACCCAAAGCCGCCTTGATTTCATCAACCGCTTCGTAAATGATGTTGTAGTAGCGCAAGTCTACATCCAGGTTTTCGACTAGTTTACGGGCACCGGCGTCAGCACGCACGTTAAAGCCGATCAACACCGCTTTAGACGCCGCAGCCAGGTTGACATCAGACTCGCTGATCGCACCCACTGCCGTGTGAATGATATTGACGCGCACTTCGCTGGTAGACAGTTTCTGCAAGCTGGTGGTCAAGGCTTCGAAAGAACCCTGAACATCTGACTTGATAATCAGGTTCAGTGTCTGCACTTCGCCTTCAGCCATTTGCTCAAACATGTTTTCCAGTTTAGCGGCTTGTTGTTTAGCCAGTTTCACATCACGGAACTTGCCTTGACGGAACAGGGCGATTTCACGTGCCTTGCGCTCATCATTCAGCACAATGGTTTCTTCACCGGCGCTAGGCACGTCAGACAAGCCCAAGACTTCTACCGGAATCGAAGGACCGGCTTCTTTAATGTCATTACCGTTTTCGTCCAGCATGGCACGTACACGGCCATAAGCAGTGCCTGCCAGCAACATGTCACCACGGCGCAGTACACCGGATTGCACCAACACGGTAGACACCGGGCCACGGCCTTTATCCAGGCGACCTTCAATCACCAGGCCTTTGGCCGGGGTATTTTGTGGAGAAGTCAGCTCCAGCACTTCCGCCTGCAACAGCACGGCTTCCAGCAGTTCGTCAATGCCTTTACCAGTTTTGGCAGACACTTCACGGAACATGGTGTCACCGCCGTACTCTTCCGGCACCACTTCATGTGTAATCAATTCGTTTTTAACGCGCTCTGGCTGTGCTTCCGGCTTATCAATCTTGTTGATCGCCACCACGATAGGCACGTTACCGGCCTTGGCGTGGTGAATCGCTTCAATGGTTTGTGGCATCACGCCGTCATCAGCAGACACCACCAGAATAACAATATCCGTAGCCTTGGCACCGCGTGCACGCATGGCGGTAAACGCCTCGTGGCCAGGGGTGTCGAGGAAAGTCACCATACCGCGCGGTGTTTCTACGTGGTAAGCACCGATATGCTGCGTAATGCCACCGGCTTCGCCTGAAGCCACACGGCTGCGGCGGATGTAATCCAGCAAGGATGTTTTACCATGGTCAACGTGACCCATCACCGTCACCACTGGTGGACGTGCTTCCATCACGGCTTCAACCGTTTCGGTCTCTTCCAGGAAGCTTTCCGGGTCGTTAGCCGCGGCAGCTTGCGCTTTATGGCCCATTTCTTCGACCAGAATGATCGCTGTATCTTGATCCAGAACCTGGTTGATGGTCACCATCATGCCCATTTTCATCAAGGCCTTAATCACTTCCGCCGCCTTGACTGACATCTTATGTGCCAGGTCAGCCACAGAAATGGTTTCAGGCACCATGACTTCTTTGATCAAGGGCTCAGTCGGCGCATTGAATGCATGTTGCTCATCTTTGCTTGATTTGTGGTGTTTACCTTTCGGTGTACGCCAGCCTTGGGCGCCACCAGCAGGGGCATCACCGCGAGTTTTAATACCGCGTTTTTTGTTTTCGTTATCTGTCCAGTCACGGTTATCGGTCTTGGCTTTTTTGTCTTTGCTTTCAGGTTTGTCAGCCACTTTGTTGGCTGGTTTGTGCAATGTACCTTCAGACAACTTGGTCGCAGCCGGCTTGTTTTTAGCCGCTTCGGCCTCAGCCTGGCGTTTTGCCTCTTCCTCAGCACGACGCTGAGTTAATGCCTGCTTACGTTTCACATCTTCAGCCTGCAGAGCTGCCAATTTAGCTGCGCGTACTGCTTCATGCTCACGCAAAGCAATTTCCTGTGCAGAAAGCACAGCCGCTTTTTTCGCGACAACAGGGGCCTCAACCACAGGGGCAGGCGCAGGCTCTGCAGCCGGTGCCTCAACGGGTTCAGGTTCTGGCTCAGGCAATACTTCAGCCACCTCTTCAACCACAGGTGCTTCAGCAATGACTTCTTCAACCTCTACGGGCAACTCTTCCAACACCTCAGGCAAGGCACTTTCAGCTTCATCGTAGGCCGCATCGGCTGGCTGCTCATAGCCAATTTCCGGGCGCTCCAGCACGCGTTTTTTGCGCACCTCTACCTGAATTGTACGTGCTTTACCTGAACTATCGAGTTTTTTGATCTCGGTGTTTTGTTTGCGAGTTAAGGTGATTTTGTTCTTGGGGGCATTTGCCGCACCATGCTCTTTACGCAAGTAATCCAGCAAGGCAGCTTTGTCACCTTCTTCCAAAAAATCATCCACAGACGTTTTGTTAACGCCTGCGCTTTTCAGTTGCTCGATGAGCAGAGTCGTTGGAAGACCCAGCTCTGCGGCAAATTGTGCGACGGTTGAAAGTGCCATGTACTGCTCCAGTTCAATTACTTTATTTTTTAATTAAGATGTATGCATGATGTCTTAACCGCATAGGTTACTTAAACCAAGGTGCACGCGCGGTCATAATTAACGACTTGGCACGCTCTTCATCTATTCCTGTCAATTCGACCAACTCATCGACGGCCAGCTCAGCCAGATCTTCACTGGTATGGATTTCGCTCGCAGCCAGCTTATGCGCCGTATCTGCGTCCATGCCTTCCAGTGTCATCAAATCGTTGGTGTCTTCTTCGACCTTCTCTTCTTTGGCAATCGCCTCTGTCAGCAACGCAGCACGCGCACGTGAGCGCAGCTCATTGATGGTGTCTTCATCAAAGGCTTCGATTTCAGCCATTTCAGCCAAAGGTACATAAGCGATTTCTTCCAGGGTGCTAAAGCCTTCTTGCACCAGGATGTCTGCCACTTCTTCATCCACATCCAGCTTCTCAATAAACAGCTGGCTGATTTTGGCGTATTCGTCCTGGCTCTTCTGTGCAGCGGCTTCTTCGGTCAGAATATTCAAGTTCCAACCAGTCAGCTCCGATGCCAGGCGCACGTTTTGACCGTTACGGCCAATCGCGACTGCCAATTGCTCTTCGCTCACCACCACGTCCATGCTGTGCGCATCTTCATCGACAACGATAGAGCTTACTTCAGCAGGCGCCAGCGCATTAATCACAAACTGTGCTGGATCCATGCTCCACAAAACGATGTCCACACGCTCGCCACCGAGTTCAGACGTTACCGCCTGTACACGTGAACCACGCATACCCACGCAAGTACCCACTGGGTCTAGGCGCTGGTCATTGGTTTTCACTGCAATTTTAGAACGCAAACCTGGATCACGCGCCGCAGAGCGAATCTCTAATAAACCTTCTTCAATTTCGGGCACTTCCAACTCAAACAAACGTTTGAGGAAGTCTGGCGCCACACGTGACAGAATCAGCTGTGGGCCACGGCCACCACGGTCAACACGGGATAGGTATGCACGCACGCGGTCACCCACGCGCAGGTTTTCCTTCTGGATCATGGCTTCGCGTGGCAACAGACACTCGATACGACCGACTTCAATAATCGCGTTGCCTTTTTCCATACGCTTGATCACGCCAGTGACCAGGCTCTCGCCGCGGGCCAGGAAATCCTGAATCATTTGCTCACGCTCAGCTTCGCGCACTTTTTGCAAAATGACTTGTTTGGCAGCCTGTGCGCCGATACGGCCAAAGGAGATAGACTCTAAAGGCTCTTCGGCATAATCACCAATTTGTCTGCTAGCAGCACGCTCGTCTTCTTCATCGAATTGGTAAGCAGAGCTTTCCAGCAGGTCGTATTCCACATATTGCCAACGTCTGAAGGTTTTATAGTCACCTGTTTCGCGGTCAATCTCCACGCGAATATCGGCACCTTCTTCATGGTTCTTTTTCGTTGCAGAAGCCAATGCCAGTTCCAAGGCAGTAAAAATCACCTCTTTATCCACATTTTTTTCGTGGGCCAGGGCATCAACCAACAACAATAATTCACGACTCATCGTAATCTCCAACTCACCGTACGGATTAGCTATAACAAATTAATCAAAGACAGGGCTCAAACGAGCCTTATCAATATTATCCAGCGACAATCTATAAACCCAGCCATCGCACTCAACTACTACTTTACCTGCTTCAACCCCTTGCAACAGCCCCAAGAAAGTCTTCCTTGGCAGGCTGGTTTTAGTCGCTTTAGGGCCATCATCCTGAATGCCGACGCGCAATTTAATTTGCGCACGCTCACCGGCAAAGCGCACAAAATCTGCTTCTTTACTCAGCACACGATCCAAACCGGCAGACGATACTTCAAGACGGTCATAATCAATGTCCAGCTCAACCGTGAGCACATTGCCAAGCTGATTGCTCACCAACACACAATCATCAATCGTCACGCTGTCTTTATTGTCTTTCGGCGTGAGCTTGTCGATAAACACGCGCAGCAACTTACCACGATTGGAGGTTTCAAAATCAACCAACTCATACCCCAACTGGGTAACCGTCTTTTCAACCACCGAATGCAAATTTTGCATACGCACCCTTAATTCAAAACGTTACGTCCGAAAACAAAAAATGGGCGTAACGCCCATCTATCATTTCGATTATACCAAATTTCCGTTTAAATTCAAAGCTGCAGATACGATACCCCGCAGTCAACATAGCACAGCAAACCATCTGCAAATTAGCAGCCATTCAGCCGCATTTCTTAATAGCCCACTTGGGTCAATGACAGCAGCATGTGACTCTTTTACTATGCATAAAACGAGGGAGAAGACACCAATCAACAACCGCTCTAGCGGTGCAAATAATGAGCAGTCGCAGTACAGATTTCATGGCAGTCTATTTTGATTCTATCTTAATAGACATTGACAACCCGGTGCTTGCACCGGGTTTTTTTCTGCTCAGCGATAAAGAAATAAAGAATTGAGAATGGTGGAGACAGCCAATAAAAAAGGCCTCAACACATGGTGCTGAGGCCTTTTTAGAATAGGAGCTTGGGGATGACCTACTTTCGCATACG
>NZ_JBKOUE010000010.1:0-131678 GCF_046765995.1 Methylophilus sp. 'Pure River'
TACCACTCATACTGCACCTTTCTTTTATTGCCATTATTACGGCTTAAAGGTGTCTAGTAAATTAGTGGCGATTCACACATTTGGGAAAAGTGTTTTTAGGCCCAACGGAGGATTTGCATTACATCTTTTTGATTCAATTGCGTATGCTCTTCCTAAAGTTTATCCGTCCATCATGGGTAATGAGGCAGCTGTAGCTCATAAAATTGAAGTGTTAACTACAGATGCTCAATATAACAGCATTGGTACAAGTACATTTTCTAATACACGTATTAGAAACCGAATGGACAGGGCACTGGAGATTTTTGCTAGTGACTAATGTACTAGAGGAAATCGTAGAGTCAAATAAATGGCGTGAAAATGAGTTTACTAAGTTTAAGCTAAACTCGGAAAATGTTGATTCAGAGCTTTGGTGTCGAATGTGTGTGCCGATGATCTATGCACATTGGGAAGGGTTTGTTGTAAGTGCATTAAAAATAGTGATAACCCATTTAAACACGCTAGAATTAATTTCAGAAAATACATCTACTAATTTATTAGTGCTCGCATTTAGTGAGAAATATAAGACATTAAGTGGCAAACAATCATTCGGTCAAAGAGTCAGTTTTACAAATGAGTTTAAGTCACTGCTAAAAGACAGTATAAAAATAACCACAAAAATAAATACCAAGTCAAATCTAAACAAGGCTGTTTTAGAGGAGCTTTGTGCAACCTTTAATTTTAACTTTCAATCGTTCAATTCTGATTTTTTACAGCATATTGATCGATTGGTAAATATTAGAAATTCGATTGCTCATGGAGAAAATTCGTTTGTTATAAATCAAGAGAACATTGAGAACTATATAACTGCAGTGCGTCATAGCATTGATACTTTATCTACTGAGATTAAGGATTTTTTAGATAATCAAAAGTATTTATTAGTGTCAGCTAGCGAAGCTGAAAGTTAAGTTGCGCACTACTGACCAGCGCTGAGTTTCTACTATTGCAACATCCTCACTCTAAAGTGGAGTTGAGTAGAATTCCAAAGCAAGAGTGAGAGTTTTTTGAATTGCATGATCTTGTATCTTTCACTTATCACATGGAGATCAAGATATGTTGAGTTCAAAAACGAAAGATGCAGCAGCACAAAAAACCTTAAATGACCCGCGCTGGTGGCAAGTACTGGCGAGGGATGCTCAAGCAGATGGTCAGTTTTATTATTCAGTCAAAACCACGAGTGTTTATTGCCGTTCATCGTGTGGCGCTCGCCCGGCCCGTCCTGAAAATGTTGAGTTTCACCTGACCAGCGAAGCAGCAGAAGCTGCTGGGTTTAGAGCTTGCAAACTTTTCGAGCCTATTCGTACTTAACACCCTTGTAGCTGCTGACTTTTACACTGCCCTGCCAAATTTGTGGCAGCGGCCTTTTGTTCTTCGGTCATTTGCGCAGAAAGATAACTCAGCATTTTCATATGGCGAGTCACAAAGCGCTTATCTTCGTTTTGCGTGGCCAGCATCAACCACATCGCCGCTTTGACGGTACTCTGCTCAACGCCAGCGCCTTGCTGGTATAAGTCGGCTAGATAACCTTGGGCTTCACTATTGTTGTTGCTCGCGGCTAGGTTTAACCATTGCACGGCGGCGGGCATATCTTGCGCAATCACATCACCGCGCAAATACAGCATGCCCAAATTAAGTTGCGATTTCACATGCCCCTGTTTGGCCGCTTGCTCGTAATAGGTCACCGCTTGCGGGTAACTGATGCTTTGAATCTGGCGCTGAAACACCAGTGAGGCCAGCGTGTACTGTGCCTCTTTGTAATTTAACTCTGCCGATTTTGTGAACCACTTGACCGCTTCATCCATGTTTTTGCTGACGCCATCGCCATCCTGGTACATCAGGCCCAGGTTGTAGCAGGCTTTGGCATCGTTTTGATTGGCGAGTGACAGATAAATCGCGTGGGCACCAGCATAGTCTTTTTGCGATAGCTTCTGTTTGGCTTCTTCTAAAGTGTTTGCCTGCGCCAGGCTGACCGCACACAGCGCGAATAGCATCACCGCGGTGAACATCGTTTTGGTGAGTAACTTTGCCAAAAAGCCACTTTCTATTTGCGCCATGCCTGTTCCTTGTGTATGGGTTTGCGTCGAATAATAGTCTCAGACTTGAGCCGTTTTGATAAGTGCTTTATCCAGCCAAGCCCATCCGCTGAGCGGCACCAAGTGCGGAAGCGAGCACTGCTTGTTGATAGGTCGCTGTGGCTGGCAAATGGTCAGCCAGCTGGTTTAGCGAAATATAACCGGGGTCTAAACGGACATCTTTTTCGCGGAAGATGCTGTGCTCTTTGGCGTAGCTTTCCGCCAGTGCCCTGAGCAATTCGGCCAGAGGCTTGTTAGGGTCGCTGGGGGTAAAGTCGCCCAACAGCCACAGGTGCACATCTTCCTCTTGCGTATAACCCGCTTTCGGGTCTGCCAGCATAAATGCATGGTCAACTCTGGTCTGGTTTTCTACCTCTTTCGGGTCGCCATAGGCCACTTCAAAATATTTCACTTCGGCTGTGAGCAGTGAGGTCGGGCCATCAATTGGCACGTTGCCAACGGCATAATAGCCAGCAATGGCGCGCAGGCTTTGTAAATGATGCTCTTTGCCCACAAAGTGGATGGTTTCACCGCGTGCTTGTAGTTCTTTAATGCCTGCCGCCATGTCTTTAGTGGCCGCGTAGATAAGCGCCGCGTAACTGGGGAAAGAGTGGTTCTCGGCATTCTTTCTGGCAAGGCTGTAGTTGATCATGGCTGTGCCATTGTCATACAACTCCATTGCGCTGGTGGCGGCCACCTCATTTTGCGTATCCAGCACCACAGAAACCGCCATTTTGGTGCCGTTGCCATTACCGCCCGCCAAGGCATCGAGCCAGTTTTGCAATTGCTCAGCGGGCCACTCTGGATATTGTTCTCTGGCTAGCGCAAACACTTGCGGCAACAGCCTGGTTTGTTCTGGCGCGCTGAGGTTTTGTAGCCGTGCGGTTGTGTAGGTTGGTGGCAGGTTGAAATCATAGGTCATGGTGATGCACTCATCGTTGGCTGGGGTAAAGCACTAAACATTTTAAAAAACTATCACTGCAATGTGGGTTTTTTCTGCGCGTTTAATATGTTGTCTAGTTTTATGGTTAATATATTTTTCATTTTTACACAAACCCACATTTGTGATAATGTGGGTTTGTGTTTTTAAAAGGAGTACAGTATGGGTAGGCTAACAATTGATATCACTGACCAACAACATCAGGCTTTAAAAGCGATGGCGGCTTTGCAGGGTAAAACTATTAAAGAGTATGCGCTGGAGCGTTTGTTGCCTCAAGCTGGGGATGAGGATGGTTTGGCTGGGTTGAGGTCACTCTTGGCGACTCGTGCAGCAGAAGCTGGTCGTGGAGAGGTGTCTGATAAGAGTATTTCTGAAATTGCTGCTGACGTAATGCAATCAGGCAAGGCTGCGTGAAAACTTACATACTCACCAAAAGCGCAGAAGCTGACCTTAGGGAAGTTGTGCGTTATACGCTCAATGAATGGGGTGAGGCACAATGTAGCCGTTATGTGGCAGCGTTGGAAAAGCAGGCAGAGGCAGTGGCAACGGGTAATGGTGTGTTTAAGGTGATGGATGAGCTCTTACCGACGCTGCGAGTGGCTTTATCTGGCAAGCATTATATTTTTTGCCTGCCTAAAGCGCAGGGGCCGGCAATTATTTTGGCGATTTTGCATGAAAGAATGGATGTAGTTGCAAGGTTAAAGCAGCGTTTATGACCATATTGAGCATTCGATTACCTGACTCACTTTACCAAGCCATTAAAATGGTTGCAGCTGAGGACTCTATCTCGATTAATCAGTTTAAAAAACTAAAGCCGCCAGTCGCGGCTTTTTTGTTTAAAGTGTTTGTTTAGTTGCTGGCAGCAGATGCCTCAGTTTTCTTCAGCAATTTTAATCTCCCCGCATTTATTCATCTTGGCTGTGGCACAGGCGTATTTGTCGGTAGTTGCCAATTCTCTCGCTTTGGCCATGTATATATCGCCAGCTTGATTATTCTGCATGCCGTATGCGGCCTGGGCCAAATAGTAATAGGAGAGGTCAAACATATAGTTAATGTTGATGACTTTATGCACTAAACCTCGCCAGTCTTGTTTGCTGTGCAGCCCCTTTAAGTCACTTTGATTCATATAAAACTTAAGCCCACAGGTTTCGCATTTCATTTCGAGCGTGCCTGCCTTAAAGGCTTCAAAGTCACTGGAATAAAATGCGATGGCTTTGGTGGCGTCTATGGCTGGTGGATCAACCAGGCTGGATTTGCCTTCTTCAATGACCCTGACATTGGACGAGTTCTCCAGCCAATCATTTTTGGCGGTTCTTACATAGTTGTACTCAGGTTTGTAGTCGGCATAGACGGGCAATCTGACTTCGTAAATTTTCAGCATGGGTTCTTGCAGGGCTTTTAATGCTTCGATGCGGTTGGGAGGGGAAGGGTGTGTGCTTAAAAAATCGCCTTTGCTTTTATTGCCGGTGGCCTCCATCATTTTTTCCCACAATGTGACTGAGGCGGCCGGGTTGTAACCTGCCTGTGCAGCAATTTCGATCCCCAGCTTATCCGCCTCGGTTTCTGCGCCACGACTGTTAGGTAGTGTGACAAATGCACCCCCGGCAAGAATGGCTAACTGGTTGGCTGTTTGCACATTGTTATTATTTTGTTGTTGCGTGCCGTTGCTCGATGCGGCGACCGCCACGGTGACTGTTGCGACGGCAATTTTGGTCAGGATATCGACCGACATTTTTTCTGCGGTGTGGTTAGCCAGTGCGTGCGCAATTTCGTGGCCCATGACTTGCGCCAGCTCATCGTCTGTCGGTTTGACCTTTTCTAGCAGGCCGGTATATACCGCCATTTTTCCGCCAGCCATGCAAAACGCATTAATCTCGTCGGACTCAACGACATTCACTTGCCACTTCCATTTTTGCGATTCTGGCTTATACAAGACGGCACGTTCTACAAGCCTGTTGGTGATTTTTTGCACACGCTGATTCGTTTCAACGTCACCACTGAGTTTCTTTTCTTTATCGTAAGCGTCAATCATCGAGCTATACAGTGAGGAGCTTTTATTGATGGCTGCATCTTCAGACACAATCATCAATTGCGATCTGCCCGTCATATTATTAGTAACGCAGCCCGAAAGAAGCGTGACTAAAGCAAACAAACACCCGACTGAAATAGCTTTCATTCATTAAGCCTTATAAGGATTTTTTAAGAACTATAACTAAATCTGATTGAAATTCAAATGCCGCGAAATAGTCAGGCATTTTTATGCAGTTTTGATCACTGCTCACTGATGGGTAAGCAGAGGTGAGTGGAAGAGATGTTCAGTGTGAGGTAGAAAGTTTTTAGGACTAATGGAGATAGTCGACAGTGGGTAATTGAGCGTCAAATGCACGAGGTTTTCTGGGAGGAGGCTCCTTGTTATTTAGCTCGAACCTTATTGGCGCAATCACTACCGACTGACGAAATACATCATCTAACGATGCAGGTGTAAATTTCCAGCTTTGAGCTGATTGAATAGCAGCCTCATTTAAATTGTTATTGGTCGATTGATATATCAAAGCGTCAATAACGTCCCCTGTTTCACTGATTAACAGAATGACCTCAACACGACCCTCCTGTCCAGAGCGTCTTAACTCTCGTGAGTATACGGGGGCGCTGACAGAGAGCATCTTTGGGGATTGATATTTCTTATTAGCTTCTTCTGGATCGGGAAGGTTTGTTGCATTTGGAAAGGTCTTTTTGTTACTTGCAAATAACTTTGCTAACTTTTCGCTTTGATTGATTTTCTTATCGTAATCCGCACTTGTCTCATCAAATTGAGCTTTGTCGAATATTAGCTCGGCCTCCGCTTTCGCAAAGCCTGGAATCATGAAGGCAACGATGAGTATGATGATATAAGGCATTAAGAAGATATTTTTATTTAGATTTCTTCGGATTTACTTCGCATGCAACCTGGCGTTCAACTGATCGATCACCTCTGCCCAATCAGCATCTTTCAAAATCTCTTCACGTAAAAAGGCGGCTTGTGCTGGTGTCCAGTATGGTGCGTCAGCCAGTGAAATGTAGCCTGCCAAATGACTGTGCGTTTGAATAAAACTTTCGATTTCTGCATCACTCGCAGGCAAGCCGAGTTGGGCGAATAGGTTGTTCAGTGTGTGTAATGACGCTTCCATGAGGCTGACTCCTAAGGTCGTTATTTCAAAGTAACTCTTCCACGTGCTTTTGAATGTTTGCGGCCATTTTTGGCGTGGGCAAATCATTGGTATCGGTGCCAAACGGGTCTTCAATTTCTTCGGCGATCAGTTCCAGGCTGGCGAGTACATAAAAGATAAATACCACCACCGGGATCACGTAGTAGCCCAGGCTGAACACGAAGCCAAACGGCAGCGTCATCACATAAAAGAAGATGAATTTTTTGATAAACGCGCTGTAAGAGTACGGAATAGGCGTATTTTTAATGCGCTCGCAGACGCCGCATACGTCGGTAAACGACTTGAGTTCTTCGTGAATAATAAAAAACTGGTCGCCAGTGATTTTGCCGCTGGTGTAGAGCTCATTGGCTTTTTGGAAGATACGTTGCGCAATCTGGTTGGGGTGGTGTTCGTGGTGGTCGATTTCTAAATCGAGGCCGTCAAACAGCATTTTGCTGACGTCTTCATTCATTAAATGTTTCGACAGCACGGCGGCGTAGGTCGGGATGATTTTTTTAAAAAAATCGCGGTCGCTTTCATCAGACAAATAAGCTGACAGTTTAATTGACAGGTTGCGGCTGTTATTGACCAGCGCGCCCCAGGCTTTGCGGCCCTCCCACCAGCGGTCGTAGGCGGTGTTGGTGCGGTAGGCGAGCAATAATGAGAGTACAAAGCCAACAGTGGTGTGGATTAATGAGAGGTTTTTCACATGGCTGCTGTCGGCCAGCTTCCAATACTCGATTTCAAGGTAGGCAATGCCACCGGCATAAGCGCCGATGAGCGCCATCATGGGCATGAGTTGGCGGAAGGTATCTGACTCGTGAAAGCGGAAGATGAAGGTGAGCCAGTCTTTGGGATTGTATTGAATCATGGTTGTTGCTTGGTTGAATAATGGAGTTGAGTGTAGCACGACAGGCGGGCAAGGCCGGTCACTGCGATTGAACTGACGCTGAAATGTTGTGTTTAAGGCAGGCTACGCTGATAAGCGGCAGGGTCGTGCCCGTTTAAAAAGGCGGCAAAGTCATCCGGTGACAGCGGTTTGGCAAACAGGTAGCCTTGCAGCATATCCGCGCCTAGCTCGCGGCACAGGCTGGCTTGTTCCAGGGTTTCTATGCCTTCTACAATCACGTCGAGATCCAGGCTTTTTGCCATGACAATCAGTGCTTTGAGGATGCGGCTGTCGGCTTCACTTTCTGGCACGTTTTGCACAAAAGAGCGGTCTACTTTCAACACAGAGGCGGGCAGGCGTTTTAAATAAGACATGGATGAGTAGCCGATGCCGAAGTCATCGAGCGCGACCTGTACGCCTAAGGCTTTGAGGTCATTTAATACGGCAGACGCTTTTTCAAAGTCTGATACCAGTACGCTCTCGGTGACTTCTATGGACAGACATGCGCCCGGCAGGCCTGTGGCTGCCAAGTCATTTTGAATGTCCTGGTACATGCTCTCTTGCTGTAGCAGTTGTTCACTGGCATTCACCGCTAATACAAACGCGTTGTTGATGAGCCCATCGTTGCGCCATTGCGCGACCTGCATGCACGCCAGCCGCCTGTTTTGGGCGTCAATAGCCGCTAAAAAGCCAAGTTCCTCAACAATGTCGATAAACGCAATCGGCGGTAGCAGGCCTTTGACCGGATGGTTCCAGCGCACCAGCATTTCAGCGCCGCACACCTGGAAATTTTTTGCATCGATGACTGGTTGATAATATTGCACCAACTGGTTTTGCAGGCGTTGCGAACGCAGTTCGCTTTCAAGCATGATTCTGTGCAGAATCTGGTCTTGCAGGTCTTCGCTGTAAAAATGAAAGCCATTACGGCCTTCGCGTTTGACCTGGTACATGGCCAGGTCGGCGTGCTTTTGCATGTCTTCTGCAGTGAGTGCACACTTGGGATAGGTGGCAATGCCTATGCTACAGGTGACAAAATGTTCTGTGTTGTTGATGATAATCGGCTCGCGCACGCTTTCGAGCACCCGTTGAGCCAGCGCACCGACCGAGGTTTCGGTATCCAGGTCGTGGACGACGATGGCAAATTCGTCACCGCCCAGGCGGCACACCACATCGCCGTCGCGCACAACGGCGAGTAGTCGCTGTGCAATCTGCTGCAATAGCTGGTCGCCGGAGTCGTGGCCTGAACTGTCGTTGATCAGTTTGAAGTTATCAATATCGAGGTAAATGAGGCCGAGCTGGAAGTTGAGGCGATGGGCGCGTTGAATCGCGCCGCGCAAATGCTCTTCAAAATAATAGCGGTTGGATAGCCCGGTCATGGGGTCGTTTTCGGCCAGGTATTTGAGGCGTTTATGGGTATCAATAAGTTTGCTGTTGAGGGCATGGCGTGCCTGCGCGTGTACCAGGGCCTTGGTCAGGTGCCGCTCAGACAACTCTTTTTTCAGCAGGAAGTCTTGCGCGCCGGCAAAGATACAGTTGCGTTCTATCACTTCGTTATCTTCCATGCCGGTGAGGATGACGACGGCGGCATGCTTGTCGGTGTGTTGCGTGAGTTGATTTAAGACATCCAGGCATTCCATGTCGGGCAAGCGGTAATCGAGCAGGACGACATCAAAGTGATTTTCATCATAAAGTTTGAGCGCTCTCACAGCGGTATTTGCCTGCACGATGTCTTTAACCAGCTTGGGGTTTTGCAATACGCGGATTACCGCCATCCGATCCAGTTCATCGTCATCCACAAGTAGCAATCGCATTGTTATTCCTTTGTGACCGGGAGTTCGACCAGTCGCCAGTAGTGCTCAATAAAGCCGATGACTTCAAGAAAATCCCGGTCCATATGTTGTTTGAAGACATAGCCTGCGACGTGGTTGCGATAGGCAGCGACCAGGTCTTCGTCAGATTTCGAGGTGGTGAGCACAAAGACCACGGCATGGGTCAGCAAAGGGTCGGTGCGCAAGGTTTGCAAAAACTCGAGGCCGTTCATGCGAGGCATATTGAGGTCTAGCAAAATAATATAGGGTGCTGGCACGGCACCAGTACGCAATAACTCCAGCGCTTCACGGCCATCACGCGCCCGCAGCACGGTGTTTAATAGCCGCAATTTGCGCAGTGCACGTTCCAGGGCGATGGCGTCAATGTCATCGTCATCCACAATAAGCAGGGTGACTTCTTTATAGTTTTGCTTCTGCAAGATTTGCACGCGTCAGTCTCTCTTCTATATTGATGGGCCAGGTAAAACGGATGGAGCAACCACGGATACCGTCGGATGCAATGCTGGTCTGGCCGCCGTAGGTTTCCACAATCTTTTTCACTAGCGCTAATCCCATGCCGCTGCCTTCTACCTCATCGCGCGGCCGCAGGGTTTGAAACATGATGTAGACGCGCTCCTGGTATTCTGGCGAAATGCCTGGTCCGTCGTCGGTCACGCTGAATTCATAGTAGTTTTTACCGGCAAGTTTCCAGCTGAGTTGGATGCGGCCTTGCGACTGATCATGGTGTTTGATGGCATTGGTAAATAAATTACGCAGCACTTGCTCTAATGGCGTGGCGAGGGTGGTCAAGGTGGGCAGGTCTGTGGCGACTTCAAGGGTAAAGCCTTCTGGCGGGGCTTGCAGCTCAAAAATGTTTTGCGCCCATTTGCCGAGGTCAACCTGGCTGACACTACCTTCCATGCGTCCGGCACGTGAGTAAGCCAACAGGTCATCCAGCAAGCGTTCCATCCGGCGCAGGCGCCCGCGTAACAAGTTCATGTGTTGTGGAATCGCGTCGATCTGGCCATTGTTGAGATCTTCTTCTATCCAGTGTGAAATCTGGAAGATGCCGCGCAATGGCGATTTCAGGTCATGTGAGGCGACATAGGCAAAGGTTGCCAATTCTTTATTGCTTCGCTCCAGTTCATCACGGTGCTCAGCCAGTTTTTCACTGGCTTTCACGCGGGCAGAAATATCGGTAATGGCAGAGAGGACCTTGACGCCGTCATCGGTTTCAATCGGGTTGAGGCCGACTTCTACCGGAAACTCACTGCCATCTTTGCGGCGGCCGAATAGGTCGCGGCCGGTGCCCATGGCGCGCGGGCTGAGGTCAGAAAAGAAAGACGCTCTGTGATGCGGATGCTGGTGACGGAAGCGCTCAGGTAACAAAATGTCGATGGTTTTGCCCAGTAACTCGTCCCGGCTGTAGCCAAAAATGCTTTCCGTCTGGTTGTTGACCATTTCGATGATGCCGGTTTTATTCACCATCACCATGGCATTGGGGGCGGCTTCTACCACCTGGCGGAAGCGCTCTTCCATGCGCTTGCGGGCGGAGATGTCGGTAATGGCTGATAGCACTTTGATGCCATCATCGGTTTCAATTGGGTTGAGGCCGACCTCTACCGGGAACTCGCTGCCATCTTTACGGCGGCCAAATAAATCGCGACCGCTGCCCATGGCGCGTGGGCTTAAGTCAGAAAAGAAGGAAGCGCGGTGATGTGGGTGCTGGCGACGGAAACGTTCCGGGAGCAGGATGTCTATCAGTTGGCCCAGAAGCTCGGCCCGGCTATAACCGAAAATGAGCTCTGTCTGGGTATTCACCATTTCGATGACGCCGGTGTTGTTCACCATCACCATGGCGGTCGGCGCGGCTTCCACCACCTGGCGAAAGCGCATATTTGCCCGTTCAATATCCCCAATGTCATCATGCATGACAGACCCCTTTTGAACCAACAAAAACTTGTCTGACGAGTGTGAATTTAACTGCGAATGTTGCTGAAAAGCGTGTTACGGATACTTTATTCTATTGATGCTCAAGTATATCCATGTCATCGTTGGAAATGCAATGCGCTGGCCATTGTTTGCCGCGAATTTTTATTAGCAGGGGCGTGCCTGACAGGGGGATTAGGGAATGCCAATAATCTTTAAATACTCTTCCAGGGTCAGGGTGAGCTCCTGTAACGAGTTATTCACTTCGTCCAGGTGCGCATTGCCGTTGAGGTGCAGTTTTTCTAGCAGCGCTTTGTGTTTATCTACAGCTTCTAAGTGTGCTTCCAGTTTGGCTTCTTTGAGTTCGTTGCTCATGATGCATCCCCTTTACAAGATGTGTTTACTCTAACAGGCTTTGACCGTCTGTGTTTAGCTTATATCAAGGCCTTGAAGGTTGGAGTCATTTAAAGGCTGCAAAGTTTGCGGCGTGTGTGTCACTTGGTCACAAACAGCATGTCTGGGTTGTTTCAATGATGATGGCTCTTTAAAATGGCGGCATGTCTGCTGCATTGATTCAACAATATCTTCCCGGTTACCCGGCGCATTTACGCGCGCAGATCACGCAGTTGTATGCGCAGGGGCAGTTGGGGACGTATATTCAACAGCGCTATCCGCAGGTGCATGCGATTCAAAGCGATAAGGCTTTGTATGATTTTTGTATTGAACTCAAACAGCGCTATTTAAAAAATGCGCCTTTGCTCGACAAAGTACATTTCGATAACAAACTGACAATTGAAAAGCAGACCTTGGGCTTGAATACCGCAATTTCGCGTGTGCAGGGCGGCAAACTCAAGGCCAAGAAAGAAATCCGTATTTCTGCGTTTTTTAAAACGGCACCGCTGGAGTTTTTGCAGATGATTGTCGTGCATGAACTGGCACATTTGAAAGAGCGCGACCATGACAAGGCGTTTTACCAGTTGTGTCTGCATATGGAGCCCAACTATATGCAATATGAGTTTGATTGCCGCGTGTATTTGTTGTGGCAGGCCTTAGATAAGCCTGTGACGCCTGTTGCCTAGCCAAATAAGTCATCTAGCGGATTTTTACCGTTAGATAAAGGCTTGCTGGACACGCGGTTGGCCGTGAATTCTTCTTCAATATTGTCGCGGTAGTAGCTCCATGCTGCGCTGGCGTTTTTTAAATTGCGCCAAATGCTTTCACCCACATTGGCATACTCCAGCGCGTTGCCATCTTCGAGCTCTACCCTCAGCAGGCGTTTGCCAGCGTCGTAGCCCATCGCACGCAGTTTGCCAGAGTGGGTTTTAATCATGTCCATGCGAATATCCTAGCAGCAGCCACCCGTTTTGCAGCCGCAGGATTTGCCTGCTGGTTTCAAGCCTTTGTTTTGCCAGGCTTTTAAAAAGGCTTCTTTGCTCATGGGCTGGATATTGAGCGATTGTTGCAGTGCGTCATCGACGACTTGTGTCTGGTAGTGTTGAAAGTGCGCCAGGTATTTGGCATAGGCGCGGTCGGCACCACGTATTTTCTGCCATTGCGTCCAGAGCCATTTTTTCAGTGCAAACATACAGCCTCCTGCGAGTTTATTGCGTGACTGACGACATATTAAACTAAATTTTGCCGTCAATTTAATGTGCATAATGATTAGAGCCTGTTTGTTTAGTCGAGTTCATAACGCGTGGCCTGGATGCGTCTGACGGTGGCGGGAATCTCGCTGGCGGGCAGTGGTTCTGAAAATAGGAATCCTTGAGCGCCATAGCAGCCCATGGCGACGAGTTGTTGTAAGCAGGCAATGGCGTGTATGCCTTCGGCAATCACTTCTATCTGCAGGTTTTTTGCCAGCTCCAGCGTGGAGCGCACGATGGCCAGGCTGGAAGCGTCGTGGTGCATTTCGCGGATAAATTGCTGATCTATTTTGAGGTAGTGCAAAGACAATTGTTGCAGGTACAGCAGTGAGCTATAGCCGGTGCCATAGTCGTCAATACTGATTTTGACGCCGAGGGCAATCAACGCCGACAACAGCTTTTTCACGCGCCTGGGGTCGGCAATTGCGCTGGACTCGGTAATTTCAACCTCTATACGGTTGGCAGGCGTAGCATGTTTTTCCAGCGCTTGTGCCACCTCTTTTTCCAGGTCAAAATTCATCAGGTCGCGGGCGGTGACATTCAAGGCCATGGTGAGGTCCAACTGCTGTTGGTGCCAGTGTTGCCACTGTCGGGTAGACTCATGAAGCACCAGTTTGAACAGGGTATGGATGAGGTCGGTGTTCTCAATCTGCGGCACAAACTCGCCAGGCATGATCAGTCCGCGCACCGGGTGTTGCCAGCGCACCAGTGCTTCTACGCCCATCACTGTGAGTGTTTGCAAACGTACTTTGGGCTGGTAGTAGACCACAATCTGCCGATAATAAATGGCTTGCCGAAACTCACTGATCACCCAGCTTTTGTCGTTTGTTTTATCGCGGATGGCTTGGTAAAACTCTACTTGCGATTGGTTTTCTTTCGCCCATAGGAGTGCACGCTCACTTTCTCTTTGCATATTGGAAAACGTATGTTTGGTGAAAGAGTCTGCGATGGAGATGCCAATGCTGCAACTGACCTTGGCGGTTAAGCCATTGACCACAAAAGGTTGCTCAAGCAAGTGGTGAATGTGCCAGGCCTGGTGTTCGACCATGGCTTTTTCAGGCACATTGAGCATGAGCAAAATAAACTCATCCCCGTCGACGCGGGCAAAGTGGTCACCGTGGATTTTGCTATCATGATGTAGCCTTTTTGCCACCGCTTTTAAAATCAGATCGCCCAGGCCAAAGCCGAAAATATTGTTAAAAGCCTTAAAGCCGTCTATGTCCATCAGCAACATGGCGTTCAGGCTGTGCGGCAATGCGCGCGTGGAATAAAGGCTGTTTTCAACCACCTGCTCAAGATAGTTGCGGTTAGGAATGCCGGTCAGGTAGTCGGTGCGATTTTGTTGTAGCAGTTGCTGTTTCACCTCGATGATATTGCGCATGGTGGTTCTGAGTTGATACCAGCCGATGATGAACACAATAAAAAATCCCAACAGAATGCCGATGGTGGCCGGATGCAGCGCCTGGAAATAGCGCAGTAGCAAGGCGACTGGAAACAGCATTGCCAGTGGTAAGAGTAGTGTCAGGATATGGTTGGCATGACGGTCGTCTTCACTGGCACGTGGTTGGCCAAGTTGCGCCAGCGCTGGGTGTAGCGCGACACTGCCAAAACTGACATAGCCCAAGAGCCAGAACATGAGGTTGATGTCGTGCGGCACCGCCAGGCTATTGCTGGTACCATGAAAAATGCATTCGCCGATGGCAAAAAAAAGGATGGCCAGGCAGAGCTGTATAAACACCCGCGACGCATAGGCAGCACTACTGATCCATAGCCACAGCAACATGCCCAGTTCTACAAATGACAGCGATGGATATAGCATGCGAAAGACCTGTGGCCGGTCTAGCGAAAAGCCATGTTGCAGGATGGTAGGTAAAAACAAAAACTGCCAGCCGATCAGCATGAGGCTGGTGGCCAGAATCCAGCCCTGAAAAAAACCATGGCGCGGAAATTGTGGCTGTTGATGACAGGCCAGCAGCCACAAGCTATTGACCAGCGTCAGGTGCCCGGTGAGCAAGCATATATCTGCCAGCGATAGCTGCATGCCAAAAGCGCCACTGGCGTCAGTGTTGGCTTCTATGAGTCCGCCCAGGCATTGGGCGCTAATGGCGATGGAAAACTGTTGCCATGGCCGGGAGGGCTGCGGGCGTTGTTGCCAAATGCCTAGCCAGATCGCAGCTGCGCTTAATAAAGCGATAAAAAAATACCAGCTATCCCTGAGTCCCAACGGGCTGAGCAGTGGCAGGCAGCCTGTTGCTAGCAGGCCCAGCAGCCAGAAGAGCTTCCAGTCTAACTTCATGGCTGCCAAATACTGCGGCATGATGACTCCCGGTGGTTGGTGCGCAATACGATAAGAACCTTGGAGCCGCTATTAAACACTGCTTTTATAACATATGTAAATATATGTTTGCAATGTGTGGCCAACCATTTGTGCATACTGTGCCTGACGAAAGACAATCATGCTATGGGCTGCGGGTTAAACAGGTTTTACCTGTTTAAATCAAACCTCTGCCTATGTTTTCCATTACACTCGTTCAGCGTCTGTAGAGGACGTCGATCTGCCTCGTTTTTGTGTGTTTGTCTTTGAAAGTATTGCTGGTTGCCCGCGGGTGGATGCCAGCGCATCGCTAATTTATGTCTAACGAATTCTATTTCAATCTGATTTTATTTTTTCTGGTAGCGATTATTGCGCTGGAAGTCTTGGCAAAGAAATTACGCTGGCCACCTGCTGTAGCGCAACTCATCGGCGGGGCGCTGATCGCCTTTATTCCGGGCTTGCCTGCGTTTGAAATTGACCCTGCGCTGGTGCTGGTGGTTTTTTTGCCACCGCTGCTGATGGCGGGCGCGTATTTCACGGTCTGGCACGAATTCAGGCGTCATCTGGCGGGTATTTTGTTGCTGGCGATAGGCGCCGTGCTGTTTACTACTTTGGTGGTGGGGTTGGCGCTGCATAGCCTGACCCCGGCGCTGCCGTGGGCGGCCTGTTTTGCCTTAGGCGCCATTGTGTCGCCGCCGGATGCCATCGCCGCCAAGGCGGTGTTGCAACGGGTGGCATTGCCGCGCAAATTGCTGGTATTGCTGGAGGGGGAAAGCCTGCTCAATGATGCCACCGGACTGGTGTTGTACAAGTTTTCGATTGTGGCCATGCTCACCGGCGTGTTTTCCATGACTGGCGCGATTGAAGAATTCGCCTGGCTCAGCGTCGGTGGCATCTTGCTCGGTGGCGCGTTTGGTTATCTGGTGTATAAAACCTTGCGCTATCTGCACGACACCGAGCTGATGATTCTCGCTTCTGCCTTGCCGGGCTGGATTTGCTATGTGGTCGGCGAACATATTGGCGTGTCAGGCGTGATCGCTACCGTCACTTACGGCATGATGCTGGGTTGGCACCAGCACGAAATCATGACCGCCACTGCCAGACGTCGTGGTGCTGCTTTTTGGGAAATCATGATTTTTGTCTTTGAGTCGCTGGTGTTTATCCTGATTGGCCTCTCGTTACGTGGTGTATGGGATCGCATTGCCGAAGGCAGCAAATCCATCGCCGATTACAGCATGGAAGTGTTGCTGGTATTGGCGGTGGTGATTGTGTCACGCTTTGTCTGGGTGTTTGCCGTTGATGGCCTGGCTAGGTTGTTCAGCAAGCGTGCCTCACAGGCGCAAAGTAGCTGGCGCGAATCGTTTGTCACCAGTTGGGCTGGCATGCGTGGCGTGGTCACATTGGCGGCGGCGCTGGCCGTGCCTGCCGAAGTGCCGGGGCGGGACCTGATGCTGCTATGTGCGTTTGCCGTCATCCTGGTGACGGTGTTGTTTCAGGGGACGACCATCGGCTGGATCATCCGCGTGCTCAAATTAAAAGCCACGGCACATGAACGGGTTTATTTAAATGAGCCACAAACCTGGGCGCGCATAGAGCAGGCGCAATATGCAGTGGTGAACAAGCTGGCTTACGACGAGCAAGGTGTGCTGAAACACCCGCGTTTGCTGGAACAATATGGCTATCGCCAGAGCTTGTCGGACAAGCATAAAAATGACGCCATGTTGCCGGACGATATCCGTAAAGCCCATTTTAATGTGGTGCTGGCCGCGGTGGCTGCTGGGCGCGAGGAGCTGCTTAAACTGCATCGCTCCGGCCAGATTCATGATGAGTTGCTGCATATGATGGAGCGCGACCTGGATATCCAGGAAATTGCCGCGCTGCATAGCCGTGGTTAGTGCATGGCCGCTTATTTCGCTGGCAGGTTTTGATAGTAGGCTGACGGACTGAGGCCGAAGTGCTTTTTAAATACGGCTGAGAAAGCACTTTGGCTCTGGTAGCCTACAGACAGCGCCACATGCAGTAGTTTGTGCCCTTGGGCAATGGCTTCGAGCGCTTTAAGCATACGTGCCTGTTCACGCCATTGGCCAAAGGTGATGCCCGTCTCCTGCTTGAAATGCCGATGCAGCGATTTGTCGCTAATGCCCAGCTGCAACGCCCACGCCTGCGAGGGTCTGGCATCATCCAGTTGTTGCGTCATTTGCTCACACACTTGCTTTAGTCGCGGCGAGCTGGGCCAGGGCAAATGAAAAGGCAGGGCCGGGTATAACTGGATCTCATCCAGAATCAGTTGTGCGATCCTGGCCTCGCGCGAATCCTGGGCATAACTTAAACCGGCCTGGGCAATTTCCACAATCAGTGCTTTCATCAGTGGCTGGATATCCAGCACACAAGTGCTAGTGGGCAAGCCTGCCGCTGCATCCGCATCAATAAACAGTGTATGCATGCTGACGTCACCATGCATTTTCACTGAGTGCAACTCGCCTTGTTTGATCCATACCCCGCGCGTAGGCGGTACAATCCAGCGGCCATGGTCAGCATCTATCGCCATCACCCCGCGAATGGCGTACAGCAATTGCGCACGGCAATGGCTGTGGGGCGGAATCAGCCAGCCATTGGCGTAATCAGCACGCATGCCTGTGACCGGCATGGTTGCCAGTTCGTAGGGTTTATGTTGATCGTGTGCTGGCGTCAGTAAGTCCATTTTTAGATAAAGATTGACTGATTGTCGAGAGATGGTGATGGTTTTGCACTTTACCATGTTCATTTTCAACGTGACAGGAAGATGTGCATGAAGGGGATTGCTTTTCCATTGCTGGCTATCATGATGTGGTCGGGGAATGTCCTGGTTTCCAAGTTGGCTGCCGGATTGATCCAGCCGCTGGCGATGACATTTTGCCGTTTGCTGGTTGCCCTGGCCGTGATGGCGACATTTATACTGCCATCCATCTGGCGCGATCGGGCGGTGATTATTCAAGTCTTGCCCAAGCTGGCCGTGCTGGGTTTTCTCAGTATGGCGTTGTATCAGTGTTTGTCTTATCAGGCGGCATCGACAACCACGGCAAATCATATGGCGGTGATGACGGCGCTGAACCCTTTGCTGACGATGCTGGTAAGTGCTTGCTTGCTGGGTGAGGTCCTGACCTTGGGCATGGTCATGGGCGGTTTGACCGCCTTGCTGGGGATTATCGTTCTGGTGGCGCATGGCAACCTGATGTCACTGGTGCAGGAGGGGGCACCTGAGGGGGATGTACTGATGTTGGTGGCCTCCGGGGTATATGCGTTTTATAGTGTGCTGATCCGTAAATGGTCGCTGCCACTGACCGTGTGGCAATCGACATGCATGCAGGCAGTGAGCGCCTGTATATGTATGGGGTTTGCATTGCTACTTACCCGGCCTGCTATCAGTATCACTTCGCAAACGTTGCCACTGATTTTGTATGCTGGTGTACTGGCATCGGTACTCTTGCCTTATTTCTGGATTAAGGGTGTGCTCTTGATAGGCCCGGCGCGCTGCAGCTTGTTTATGAATGTGTTACCGGTCTTGACGGCCATCCTGTCCAGCGTCTGGTTACAGGCGCCAGTAGATGCTTATTTTGTGGCCGGCACCAGCCTGGCATTGGGCGGGGTCATGTTGGCGCAAGTGCTGCAACGCCCGCTGCGGCAGCGGTAAAAACAGGGGCACTTGTGTGCTGTCCACATTTTTTGTGGATAACTTTTTGGTTGTGTTGTGGGTGAGTGCTGTAAGTGTATGATTTAATGATGTAAAACAGGGGTGATTAAAATCTGCACGCAAAAAATAAATAGCAAACAACCTTGCTGGACGCTATTTTTTGTGTATTGCCAGCCCGCAGTCGGCGGCGTAGCATAGGCTGATCACTGTTGCAAATCAGGAGGCCATGATGAAACGTCTGTTTTATATTGATTATCCGCAAGAGCATTTTGAAGGCCAGGCGCATCGTTATCGTTGTGTGTTTTGCAAGCAGGAAACCACGCAGATCAACGGCCGTCTCGAAGGGCATTTGCCCAGTTGTGAATACCGCGTGACGCTGGAAAAGGCAGGTTTTGAATGTAATCGCAACTCGCCCACGCCGCATGAAGATATGGCAGATGAAGTTGATTAGCCAGCTTTTGACATTTAACCATTCACACTGAGTCCCGCATGACCACGTTTACCCCTTTGTCATCGCTGATCGGCGGCTTGCTGATTGGTTTTTCTACCTTGTTGCTCATCCGTTGGCTGGGCCAGATTGCCGGTATCAGCAGTATTGTGGGCCAGTTATGGACCGCAACTGCTGGTGACCGCGGCTGGCGCTTTGCTTTTGTGGCTGGCCTGATGATGGCACCGCTACTGTATGCGCTGGTGACAGCTTTGCCTGCCATGCAGATTGTCACCAGTACGCCCGGGCTGATTGTCTCTGGTTTGCTGGTGGGGTTTGGTACGCGACTGGGGTCAGGTTGCACCAGTGGTCATGGCGTATGTGGCTTGTCGCGCTTATCGTTACGCTCGCTGGTAGCGACGCTGATGTTTATGCTGACAGCGATGCTGATGGTTTGGCTGGTGCGCCATGTGCTGGTGGCTGGCTAGGGGGCGCATGATGGTCATTGTGATGGCATGGTTGGCTGGTGTGGTGTTTGGGCTGGGCTTGATTGTGGGCGGGATGACCAATCCTGCCAAGGTCCTCGCGTTTCTGGATATTAGTGGTGATTGGGATCCCTCACTGGCGTTTGTCATGATGGGCGCGATTACTGTTGGATTTTTTGCGTTTAAAGCGGCGGCTAAACAATCGCGCAGCTTATTGGGGTTGCCGATGCAGTTACCTGCCATGAAACAGGTGGATCGCAAGTTGGTCATAGGCGCACTACTGTTTGGTGCCGGCTGGGGCCTGGCTGGCTTTTGCCCTGGTCCGGCGGTCGCCTCGCTCTTGGTTGGCGGTTCTGCCGTGTGGATATTTGTCGCCAGCATGTTGGTGGGCATGGCGCTATATACGCTGGCCGTGCGCCGCGGCTGGCTTTAATCACTCGCTTTTCACCGTCTCTCATAAAACTCTCCTGAGGCACTGACGCATGATTTTCCAACAGTTTTTTGAGGCAGAGAGTTGCACGTATACCTATCTGCTCGGGTGTGAGCAAAGCAAACAGGCGGTGTTGATCGACCCGGTGGAAAGTGAGGTTGCGCGCTATATTGAAACCTTGAATAGCCTGGGGCTCACGCTGGCCTATACGCTGGAAACCCATGTGCACGCTGATCATGTGACTGCAGCGGATGCACTACGCCAGCGATTGGGTAGCCAAAGTGTTGTCCACCGTGATGCGGGGGTGCTCTGCGGTGACCTGCTGGTGACCGATGGCATGCATTTGGGCGTGGGGTCACTGCATATCGAGGTGCGCTACACACCTGGCCATACCAACGGTTGCGTCAGTTACTACCTGGGTGACCGTATTTTTACCGGCGATGCTTTGCTGATTAATGGCTGTGGCCGGACTGACTTTCAGCAGGGGGATGCCGGTCAGCTATACGACAGTGTACATCGTCAAATTTTCAGTCTGCCGGATGCCACCCTGGTCTACCCCGGCCATGATTATCATGGTCAAACGGTATCGACGGTCGGTAAAGAAAAGCAGGATAACTCGCGCCTGGGTGGCCAAATTTCGCGTGCCGCGTTTGTACAGCTCATGGCTAACCTCAAGCTGGCAACGCCAAAACAAATGGCGGTGGCACTGCCAGCCAATCAGTCTTGCGGCAGGCAAGTGATTAATCAATCGTCATGATTTTTTGGCGATAGACAGACAATCCATCGCGGTTAAAACATTAAATTTGCAGACAGATTTTGCCAAAGTGCTGGTTAGTTTCCTGGTATTGAAACGCCTGCACGATTTCCTCTATAGCAAATACTTTATCTACCACAGGCTGCATGCCGTTAGCATCAATCGCTTTGATCATGGCCTGTTGCTGCGCACGATTGCCGACCAGCACACCTTGCAGGCGTAATTGCTTGATAAGTGCGGTCACCAGTGGAAAATCGCCTGCCAGGCCAGTCAATATGCCGATGACCGACACATGGCCACCGACGCGGGCCGCAAGCATGGATTGTTCCAGTGTTGCCGGACCACCCACTTCGACGATATGGTCGACGCCGCGACCGCCCGATATTTCACGCGCCAGTGTGCCCCATTGCGGCGTGCTTTTGTAATTAATCAGGTGGTCTGCGCCCAGGGCGTTGAGTTTCTCCAGTTTGGCGTCGCTGGACGAAGTGGCAATCACGGTGGCACCAGCCAGTTTGGCAAATTGCAGCGCAAAAATAGACACGCCGCCTGTGCCTTGCACGAGTACGGTATCGCCCGGTTTCAGGTGGTCATCTGCCATCAGGGCCCGCCATGCGGTAAGGGCCGCAGTCGTCAGGGTGGAGGATGCCAGATGGCTCCAGCCTTTGGGGGCCAGGGTAAAGGATGATACCGATGCGGTGACCAGCTCGCGGGCGTAACCATCAATGCCATCACCCGGCACGGTGGCAAAGCCTTCAACCAGTGGTTCACCTGACTGCCAGGTGGGAAAGAAGGTGCTGACTACAGCATCTCCTATTTTAAATTCAGTGACGTCTGCGCCTACGGCAATCACTTCCCCGGCGCCGTCGGCCATCGGAATGCGTGGCTCAGTCGGCCCCCACATGCCGCTAACCACGGCAAAATCATGATAGTTCAGCGAGTTGGCATGTAGCCTGACCGTGATCTCGCCTGCTTTGGGGGCGGCCGCTTCACGATTGCCTATAGTCACGTTTTGGTAGCCGCCGCCGGGTTGCACAATGATGGCTTTACTCATTGTTGGTCTCCTCAATGAATGTGATGATTATCATCATCGGATGCGTGTGATAGTTGGATTGTGCCGTGTTGTGATGACGATGTAAATTCTCAGCCCCTTCGTTATATACGGTCTTATATAGCGTGCCTGTAGATAAAATTTAACATCGTTAAATTTCCTGTTTTATCGTGCATGAAATACACATACATACAGATGTGTATGTTAGTATATTTTTCATCATAGCCAACGTTCAGATTGGTTTAGCCACCAGGCACAACAGATATTCACAAGGAACCTACCCGATGAAACTAACGATTAATGGCAAAGAGACCGAGTTAAATGTCAGCGAAGACATGCCTATTTTGTGGGCGATTCGCGACGTGGCTGGCATGACTGGCACCAAATTTGGCTGTGGCATGGCGCAGTGCGGTGCCTGTACCGTGCATCTGGATGGCCAGGCTATCCGTTCATGCGTGACGCCGGTGAGTGCTGCAGTGGGTAAAAAGATCACCACGATTGAAGCCATGCAGGAAGACAAAGTCGGGCAAGCCGTGCAGGCTGCCTGGCAGCAGATTGATGTGGTGCAATGTGGCTACTGCCAGTCTGGCCAGATCATGTCTGCCACCTCATTACTCAAACAAAACCCCAAGCCCAGCGATGCCGATATCGACGCCGCCATGAGTGGCAATATCTGCCGTTGTGGCACTTATCAACGTATCCGCACAGCGATTCACGAAGCTGCTGCCAAACTGGCTTAAGGAGAGGCACCATGAACGATATGATTAATCTCTCTCGCCGCAGCTTTATTAAAAGTACCGCGCTGGTCGCTGGTGGCTTGGTGGTGGCGTTCAGCATTCCGCAGGCCAAGCGTTTTATGGGTGTGGCCAATGCGGCCGAGGCTATGCCGTTGCCTGCGCCCAATGCATTCTTGCGCATAGGTGCCGATGACAGTATTACGGTGATGCTGGCGCACAGTGAAATGGGACAGGGCGTGTGGACCACCTTGCCGATGCTGATCGCCGATGAGCTGGATGCAGACTGGAATACGATCAAGGTTGAGCATGCGCCTGCGGCACCGGCTTATATTCACACCGCTTATGGCATACAAATTACCGGCGGCTCGTCTACCACCTGGTCAGAGTTTGATCGCTACCGTCAGGCTGGCGCTTTAACGCGTGCGCTGTTAATGCAGGCGGCTGCCAAACAATGGAACGTGCCTGTGGCTGGGTTACGCACTGAAAACGGGGCGGTGATCAACGGCAGCCAAAAGTTGCGTTATGGTCAGTTGGTAGAAACCGCTAGCCAGTTGCCAACACCGGCCAGCGTCACGCTGAAAAAACCGGAAGAGTGGAAGTTTATTGGCAAAGCCACCAAACGCCTGGATAGCGCAGAAAAAATTAATGGCACCGCCAAGTTTGGCCAGGATGTGCAATTTGACGGCCTGAAAGTTGCCATGGTGGCACGTGCACCGGTATTTGGTACCAAACTGAAAAGTGTCGCTGACGGTGATACGCTGAAAGTACCGGGTGTGATCAAGGTGGTCAAGGTGCCGACAGGTGTGGCGGTGATTGCCGAGCATTACTGGGCGGCCAAGCAAGGCCGCGAAGCACTCAAACTGGAGTGGGATTTGGCCGGGCATGATAAACCGGACTCTGCGGCTTTATTAAAGCAATACCAGGCGTTGGCACAACAGCCAGGCGTGCAGGCTGCCAAGGCGGGTGATATTGCCAGCAGCAGCAAACAGGCCAAGCAGACCGTGACCG
This sequence comes from Methylophilus sp. 'Pure River', assembly GCF_046765995.1. Classification (NCBI taxonomy): domain Bacteria; kingdom Pseudomonadati; phylum Pseudomonadota; class Betaproteobacteria; order Nitrosomonadales; family Methylophilaceae; genus Methylophilus; species Methylophilus sp. 'Pure River'. The sequence continues at coordinate 23,376 of NZ_JBKOUE010000010.1, forward strand.
CCGAATATGTATTGCCTTATTTGTCACATGCGCCCATGGAGCCACTCAATTGCGCGGTAAAAATTTCTGAGCAGGGGTGTGACATCTGGACCGGAACGCAAATGCAAACCACGGACCAGGCCTCTGCTGCCAAGATCCTGGGTCTCAAACCGGAACAAGTGAAAATTCATACCCAGTTTTTAGGCGGTGGCTTTGGCCGTCGCGCTAATCCGCGCGCGGACTTTGTGTCTGAGGCCGTCGAGGTTGCAAAAGCCGCTGGCTTGCCAGTGAAAACCGTGTGGAGCCGTGAGGATGATGTTAAAGGCGGTTTTTATCGGCCGATGTTTGTGCACCGCGCAACGGTATCCCTAGACAAGCAGGGCAAGCCATTGGCCTGGCAACACACCCTGGTCGGGCAGTCCATCATCAAAGGCACGCCGTTTGAAGGCGTGATGATCAAGGATGGCATTGATGCCACCTCGGTGGAAGGTGTGGCGGATTCACCTTATGTCAAAGGCACGGCCAACCATCTGGTGCAATTACATTCGGTGCAGAGCGATGTGCCAGTGTTGTGGTGGCGCTCGGTTGGGCATAGCCACTCTGGCTTTGCTATGGAAAGCCTAATCGACGAGCTGGCGCATGCCAGCAAGCAGGATCCGCTGGCTTACAGACGCCAGTTGCTTAAAGACCATCCGCGCCATTTGGCAGCGCTCAACCTGGCTGCCGATAAAGCAGGCTGGGGCAAACCATTAGCTAAGGGCGTGTTCCGCGGCATTGCCGTGCATGAATCATTTGGCAGCTATGTGGCGCAAGTGGCTGAAGTTTCGGTCAAAGAAGGCGAAGTCAAAGTGCACCGTGTGGTGGTGGCGATTGATTGCGGCCTGGCGGTCAACCCGGATGGCGTGAAGGCACAAATGGAGTCTTCAGTGGCTTATGCCTTGGGCGCCGCACTGAGCAGCGAAATCAGCTTTAAAGATGGGCAAGTGGTGCAATCCAATTTCCACGATTACCAGGTGTTACGCATGAAAGACATGCCCAAGGTAGATGTACATATTGTAGCCAGCACCGAGAAAATGGGCGGTGTTGGTGAGCCAGGCGTACCGCCGTTGGCGCCTGCGGTGGCCAATGCCGTATTTGCCGCTACTGGTAAACGACTCCGCCGCCTGCCGATAGGCGACCAACTGGCTTAAGCATATGCAATCGTCAGATTGGGAAGTGCTGCAACGTGCCAGCGATTGGCTGCAACAAGGCTATCGCGCGCACCTGTTCACCGTGATCCAGACCTGGGGCTCGGCACCGCGTTTGCCGGGCGCCATTCTGGTGGTGCGTGAAGATGGCCATCTGGTTGGCTCGGTGTCGGGTGGTTGCATAGAGGATGACCTCGCAGATAAAGCCAGGCATCAGCAGTTGCCCACACAGCCCGCCATTCTCGAATATGGCATCCATCAGGACGAAGCGCAGCGTTTTGGTATCCCGTGCGGTGGGCAGCTAAAGATTTTTGCCGAGCCGCTCACACAGGCGGCGCAATTGGCACCCATGTTGCAAAGCCTGGCACAACGCCGTTTGTTAAAGCGTTCGGTCAATTTGCAGAGTGGCGAAGTACGCCACCAGCCTGTGTTGCCAGAGGGCTTGCCTTACCTGGATAACGACTGGTTCCACAGTTATTTTGGGCCACAGTGGCGCTTGCTCATCATCGGCGCCAACCAGTTAGGGTCAGTGCTGGCAGCCATGGCGCAAGCGCTGGATTTTCACGTCATGATTTGCGACCCACGTGAAGAAATGCGTGCCGAATGGCATGTGGAAGGCGCGGACTGGTTGCCCGGCATGCCGGACGATGTGGTGCTAGACATTGCACCAGATCCGCACACGGCGATTGTGGCGGTGACGCATGATCCTAAACTGGATGACATGGCTTTGCTTGAGGCGCTCAAATCAGATGCGTTTTATATCGGCGCGCTGGGCTCAGTCAAAAACCAGGAAAAGCGCAAGCAGCGTTTGCGCAGTTTTGATTTAAGCGAGCAGGAAGTGAATCGCCTGCATGGCCCGGTCGGTTTGCGCATAGGCAGCCGCACGCCAGCCGAAATTGCCGTCTCTATTCTGGCTGAGCTGATTCAGGCGCGGGCACAATTGCAACAAGTCGGACTCGCTCAAGCCAGTGCCAAACTGGCTGCGGCTTGAGCGAAATTGGCTCACGCCAGGTCTGCAGGGGTATCAATATCCTTTAAGACGCCTGCATCCTGGCATTCAAATCTTAAAATCTCGGCCTGATGCGCGCGCAACACTTCACGCGCGCCCTGGTCTCCCTCGACCAGCAGTAATTCCGGTATCAGGTCACTGGTAAAGCCAACCGGGTGCCCGGGTTGGCCCTGAAACATGGGCTGCACCAGTCGTGCTTGCGTCAGTTGTTGCACGACGCGCGTAATGGTTGCTGCCTGAATGTATGGCATATCTGCCAGCGCAATGACCAGTCCGGATAGGTGTGGAAAGTGCGTTTGTGCCGTGACAACCCCTAATGTCAGGCTGTCCGCCATCTGTTGATGCTGTTCTTCACAAGTCACTACCTTAAATCCCAGTGACATGAGCTGGCCAGTGAGCGGCGACTCATAGGCACGTATCACCGCAATGCTGTTCGGCAACGCTTGAATTAAAGCTTGCGCTGCACTCAGCGCCATTAATTGTCCATCGGCGAGTGGTTGTAGCAGTTTGTTCTGCGCGCCAAAGCGGCGTGAAAAGCCACCTGCCAGCAATAAGCCGACAACCGGTTGTTGTATGGGGGCAAGTGGTGTCATATTTCTGTTCATGCATCGATTGAGCTAAAGCGGTCAACAACTCACTTCACTGGCGCGTTCATGTATGCTTTCCATACGCTTGTCTGGAGTATCTATGATGTTGCCTAAACGATTATATTACCCTGTGTTGCTGGGCTTGCTGACTTTTCCTGCGCTGGTGTGGGCCGGTCTTGCGGCGGGTGATGATGAATTTGCCGTGACTGTGAGCGGAGACCAGCGTCCTTATCTGGTCCATGTGCCCAAGCAGGCACTGTCTGGGCAGGCCTTGCCTATGGTGCTGGTGCTACATGGTGGCCTGGGTAATATGCAAGTGCAGGCCAATGAGCGTTTTTACCACCAAGTGTCGGCCGCTGAGAAATACGGTTATATTGTGGTGTTCCCTAATGGCTACAGCCGCCTGCCGGGTGGCAAGTTTGCGACCTGGAATGCGGGCAATTGCTGTGGCCCGGCGGTTAAAAAGCAGAGTGATGATGTTGCTGTTATCCGTGCCATCATCCAGGACATGCAGCAACGTGCCAATGTCGATGCCAAACGCATTTTTGTCGATGGCATGTCGAATGGCGGCATGATGAGCTACCGATTAGCTTGTGAGCTATCTGACACCGTGAGTGCCATCGCCTCGGTCGCTGGCACCGACAATACCCAACGCTGCCAGCCTGCCAAGCCGGTAGCGGTGCTGCATATCCATGCCAAAGACGATGACCATGTGCCGTTTAATGGCGGCAAAGGTCAGCAGTCCATGGTTGATGTGAGTTTTAACTCAGTGCCAGCGACGATACAGAAGTGGGTGCAGCTCAACCAGGCCAATAGCCAGGCCGAGCGCATCCTGGATGTGCCCGGCGCTTATTGCGAAATCCACCGTGGCGGACTGGCCCCAGTGCAGCTGTGCGTTACGGATACTGGCGGCCATTCCTGGCCCGGAGGCAGTAAACCGCGTGGTGGGCAGGCTGGTTCGGATGCGATCTCTGCCAATGATGTGATCTGGCAGTTTTTTAACGCTAACGGCAGCCGCTAGCTGAGTTAAAAACAGGTGAGTTAAAAAGGAATACTGTAGCCGACATAGGCCATCGGCTGGATTCTGGTTTCGGTAATCGGGCTGTTATGTTGTGCGTTGCTCAGTCGCGTCACAAAGGCGCCAAATAAAAGGGAGTGGTCTTTAAAGGCAGGCATCATGCCATTGACACCCGCCTGCCATTCCACGCCAGAGCCTGCGCGGTAAACCGGGCGGCTGGCAGTTGCTTCGCTGTTGTCGACGCCGAAATAATAGTCGTTAAATTTCTGGTTATTCCATGTCGCGCCAACCACCCCGTTCAAGCGTAGTTGCGGAGCGCGCACCAGGCTTTTAATGTATTGCAACTGAACCTGTTGGCCATTGCTGTTGCCGCTGGCATCTGTGGTCCATTGCGCATTAAACGTGCCATAGTCTGTTTGCCAGCGTAGCAAGGGGCCGACAAAAATCGAGAAGTCGCGGTCATGCATGCCACGGGTGCGATCGCCTTTGCTGGCATCCCAGCCAAATTTGGCTTCAGCAGACAGCCCAAAGCGCACACGCTGGTCATCGCTGTCCAGCAGCCAGACACCTGCTTGTAATGCATTGATGAAAAAGCGATCACCATAGTTGGCATTGATAATTGGCAATGCAAGTACGCGGTACTCATCAGAGCCTGAGGTCTTGGGCAAGACGCCTACGCCTATGCCGTATAAGTTTTGTGCTCTGGGCACGGCCGTTTCAGTTTGGCGGTCTATGCGAGACTCAGCTTCTGCCATGGCACTAAATAAGGCGATGGTCAGCCCGGTGGTGGTGCGTGTTACTGCGTGTTTCATCATGTGTGTATCCATTATTGTTATGCGCTGCATGCTTGAACAGCATTTGCCTGAGAGAGTTCCCGCAAGCAAGATATTTTCTGGCTTGTTTCACAAGCTTAACACGGCGTGTTAACTGCCTTGTTTCAGTTGAATAATTTGCTGCGTGACTTTTTCGCCCTGGTCTTTATCCACTGCGCTGATCGCCGGTTGCAGTGACTGCAAGGTAGTCAGATCTTTTTGCGTAAATGCCACGCGTGACAATGCCAGCATGGCGTCATAGTCGCGCTGGTTCAAGTCATAAGCATGCTTGAGGTCTTGCTCGGCCTGCGCAAACTGTTGCAGGCCTTCTTCTGCCAGGCCGAGAAAGTACCACGCATCGGCTGAGCTGGGCTCTTTATGCGCCCATTCGCTGGCAATGGACTTCAAATTAGCCCAATCTGCATTCTGGTAAGGAATCACCACCTGCATAAAGTAAGGCCGTTGTTCGAGTGGCAATGCCCAGAACGGTACCTCATTGGTTTTGAGCGAGATAATTTCAGGTGCCTCCATGAGCTCTTTGATCCACTCCACTGGCAGGCTGTAGTAAAACGCCTGGTGGCCTGGGCTCTTGAAGGTGGTGAGCCCGATCAGGTTGAAATTTTGGTCAAACAGGGCACCGCCACTGGAGCCCATTAAGAACGAGGCGTTCGAGCGCACAATCATGCTGCCATCGTAAGGGTAAATACCTTTGATATTGCCATAAGACAGTTGTGGCACCGGCGCGGCCGCTGGAAAACTCAAACTAAACACTTCTTCTTCGTATTGCAGGGTTTTGCTATCGCGCATGGGGAGTGGCTTGAACGGCAGCGGGTCAAACTTGAGCAGGCAGACATCGCGTTTCCAGTTGGCCTTGAGCGCAATAGGGCGGTAACCATCACGGAACTTGGCAATATTGGCGCCATTGCTATTGGCAATCACATGGCAGTTGGTGGCCACATATTCCGGGCTCACCACCACGCCGGAGCCTCTGCCATTGGAGCCACCAGGTATATCGGTCGTGACCATCACAATCGAGTGGCCCAGTTCCAGTGTGTCGACGATACTAGGCTGCGCCTGCACAACCCCTGTCCACATTATCAGCAATAGCAATAACCGTTTCATACAGGCTCCCATCGACAAAGGCCAATCGTTCTGATCATGCATCATGCACGAGTCTGAGCTCTCTGACCAGAATATCGCGTAAATGTTTTCTGCGGTAGCTATTTTGTAAGCATTATCTGACAAGTAAATCGGCACCTGCCTACTTATTCAATCCATTTCGACTCTCTACCATAGCGCATGAGATCGTCTGAGAAAAATCGAGTATTAAACATGCAACGAACCAAGTCCTATATGTTACCCAAGCTGATTTTATTAAACATGCTTGCCTTGATGATGATTACTTTCGAGCACGAAGTCCCCGCTGATAATAATCCTTTACTGAGTGCAACTCAGTCCGGGCAGGTGGTGGCACCGGAGGCCGCTGAAACCGTGGCCGCCGCCAATGCATCGCCGCCTGCGGTAAAAGTGGCAGCGGTAGATGAAGCGAAAGTCGACGAAGATAAACAGACTGCCATGAAAAAACCGGCTGTTTATAAAAAACGGGTGCAACAAAAGCATTCGGCGAACAAATCATCTGGCATGGTGTTAAAGGCTAATTACACCGCCAATACGCCGTTGGGCTGCTGCTTCCGCGGTAACCGCATCTAGCATTCATACACGTGACAACACATAAAGCCTCCTCACGGAGGCTTTTTTGTTGCAGGTCTTTTCAAGAGCCAATACACTGGCAGACAATTACTTTCCCCACAAACATCCAAACAAAAATCGTCAAAGAAAGCGCTATGTTTAAATCTTTTTTCCCTGATTCTCGCTGGTTCTGGCCTTCTGTCATTGTGTGGGCAACCGTGTGTTGTGGTGTCTGGTTTGAATTTTCTACTGCCATTGGTGCCATATTCGGCTTATCCGTGGCTGAGGCGGAACCTGTCATTGGCCTGGGCCACTTTGTCACCGATTCATTCAAGTTGTTTTATGGCTACTATGCCGTGAGCGTGGCCCTGTTTGCGCTGGCCTGGTTTCAGTTAAAGCCTACACGCTGGCAGTGGTGGTCTATTGTCGGTTCGTCGTTTATCCTGTTTTCGACCTATTACTCGGTGCAAGTATCCGTGGCGATTAATAACTGGCGCCGACCATTTTTTGACGGCGTGCAGGCAGCCTTATCACCCAACTCCAAGGTGACCACGGCCGAGCTTTATACCTTGATGCTACAGTTTGCCGAAATTGCGTTTGTGGCGATTTTTATCTATGTCATCACGCGTTTTTTTGTCAGCCATTATATTTTCCGCTGGCGCACGGCGATGAACGATTTTTATACCAGCCAGTGGTCACAGGTGCGCCGCATTGAAGGTGCTTCGCAGCGGGTACAGGAAGACACCATGCGTTTTGCCACCATTATGGAGGGCCTGGGTGTGTCTATGGTGGAGGCGATCATGACGCTATTCGCGTTCTTGCCTGTGCTATGGAGCCTGTCTTCTTATGTCAGCGAATTGCCGGTGTTTGGCACCGTGCCTGCGCCACTGTTTACCTCGGCGATTGCCTGGTCGGTATTTGGTACTTTATTACTGGCTGCCGTAGGGATTAAATTGCCGGGGCTGGAATTCAGGAACCAGCGTGTCGAAGCCGCCTACCGTAAAGAGCTGGTGTATGGTGAAGACAATATTGAGCGCGCACAACCGGCAACACTCAAGTCATTGTTTATGGATGTACGTAAAAACTACTTCCGCCTGTATTTCCACTATATGTATTTCAACGTGGCGCGCAGCCTATATTTGCAGGCAGACAATATTTTCGCCTACCTGATTCTGGTGCCGACGATTGCGGCCGGGCGTATCACCTTTGGTATTTTGCAGCAGATCCTGACTGCGTTTTCACAAGTCAGCAACTCATTCCAATACCTGGTGAATTCCTGGACGACGATTGTTGAACTCTTGTCGGTATACAAACGGTTGACCGCATTTGAAGCGGCCATTAAACACGAGGCGTTGCCCGACATTGAAGTAGAGCAGGCTGCGGTTTAACTAGAAAGCACTGTGGCCAGGGTTACCTGGCCACCTGCTGAAAGTGATCGAATTTTGGCTGCTGTTCGCGCATAAACTGCGCCAGCGCTTCATCCGATAACGGTCGGCTGTAATAGTATCCCTGCCCGACATCACATCCACTATGCAGTAAAAAGCGGTGCTGGTATTCGGTTTCTATGCCCTCGGCAGTGACCGATTTATGCAAGCTTTTGCCCAGGTTAATCAGCGCCAGCAAAATGTTGCCATTAGTAACACTTTGCTCCAGGTCTTGCACAAAAGCCTTGTCGATTTTGAGCTCATCAATCGGATAGTTTTTGAGGTAGGCCATATTTGAGTAGCCGATGCCAAAATCATCAATCGCGATGCACACGCCCAGTCGCTTTAGCTGCTCCAGCGTGCGCGTGAACATGGCCTCATCCTTGAAGCGGGCATTTTCGGTGACTTCTAGCGTAATTAAATGTGGCGGTACGCGCTCCTGCCGCAGTACGCGTTGCACGGTTTCAACCAAATTGCCGCGCAAGAACTGAATCGGCGAGACATTGACCGCAATCGGCACCATATAGCCCCACTCGGTTTGCATGGACTTGATCTTCTGGCAGGCGGTTTGCAATACCCATTCACCAATGGCAAAAATATGGCCGGTTTCTTCGGCCACCGGAATAAACTGGTCGGGCGGAATGAGGCCGCGCTCAGGATGTTGCCAGCGGATCAGCGCTTCCAGTGCACTGATATTGCCGTGCTGCATATTGATTTGCGGCTGGTAATACAGCATCAATTCTTGCCGTTGCATGGCATGGCCCAGGCCATATTCAATTTCGTTGCGTTCGCCCAGTTGTTGCGCCAGTGTGCCGCTAAACATCTGCACCTTGTTTTTGCCTGCATTTTTGGCACTGTAAAGCGCCGAGTCGGCGCAACTAAGCAGCGTGTCGATTTCCTTGGCATGGTCGGGGTAAATACTGACGCCCACACTGCAGGTCATATTAAATACATAATCGCCAATGGCAATCGGTTGTGAAATGGCTTCCATCACGCGTGCTAGCAAGGGCTCGGCATCTTCTGCCACGCGCAGGCCGGGGTAGAGCATGACAAATTCATCACCGCCAAAGCGCACAATGGCATCGGTCGGGCGCGTGCTCTGGATCAGCCGTTGCGCGACATTCTCCAGCAGTTTGTCACCAGCGCGGTGGCCCAGCGTATCGTTAATCAGCTTGAAATGGTCGAGGTCGATAAAGGCAATGGCAATCTTGTTTTGCGTTTTATCGGCTTCAGCAATCAGGCTGGCCAGTTTGCCACTGAAGGCGTGGCGGTTGAGCAGGCCGGTCAGGTTGTCAGTGACAGCCAGTTGGCGGATTTGCAGCTCATGGTTCTTGCGGTCGGTAATGTCTTCTACCGTGCCTTCGTAATAGAGAATAGCGCCTTGCGGGTCGCAGACGGCATGGGCGTTTTCTGAAATCCAGATGGTTTCACCATTGAGCCGGTAAACCTCAGATTCAAAATTATGTACCCGGCCTTGCGCGCGGATGGCTTCGGTAAATTCACCGCGCCTGCTTTCGGCCACGTAGAGCTGGGTGCTGATATTGTTGAGGTCGCTGATGAGTGCTTCCGGCGACACATAGCCATACAATTTGGCCAGTGCTGGGTTGGCGTTGAGGTAGGTGCCGGACTCCGTGGTCTGGAACATGCCCAGGGTGGAATTCTCAAACATCGAGCGGTATTTTTGCTCGGTGCTGAATAGCTCGTGTTCGATGCGTTTGCGGCAACTGATGTCTTGGATAATGCCTTCCAGCGCCACTGGTTTGCCCTCACTATCAAACACGGCACTGCCGCGCTCGGCGACCCAGGTGATGTCGCCATTGGCGCGCACAATGCGGTATTCCAGCTCAAAACGCTCGCCTTTTTTAATCGCAGCATCAATCACGGTGCGCGCTTGATCCCTGTCATCTGGGTGCGTGATGATTTCGTAAGAGGTGGTTTTGTTTAGCAGCAACTCATGTGCCGGATAGCCAGTGAGGGCTTCGCAGCCCTTGCTCACATAAATCATGGTCCAGTTGCTGTCATACAGGCAGCGGTAAATCATGCCATCCAGGTTATCCAGCAGCGTATCCAGCAATCGCTGTTGCTGCGCGGTGAGTAAGGATTCCATGATGTCGTTTTGCATGAGTCCGAAAAGGGTAGTCTGACTATTCATCAGGCATACACCTGCTCTGCAGATTGCGAACGCACGGAAAGCACTTTGTCCCACAGGCTTTGTGCGGTGATCAGGGTGAGCATGCTGTTCTGGGCAATATTGGCAATGGCAATGCCAGGATTATGGCTGGCGCCCCTGAAGAAGGTCGTCATCGGCTGAATCTGCGATGGCGCCAGGTAAGGAATTTCGCCCAGGGCAGAGACAAACAGGCCAAACCGCAGCGAGGCCGCTTTGTCTTCAATGACGATGATCTGCCGGTAATCAGTGAAGTAGTGCGGATGCCCCAGCATGCGCGCCAGGTCGATCACCGGAATCACCTCTCCGCGGTAGGCATGCATACCGGCGATAAACGGTGCAGACTCTGGCAAGGTACGCAACTGGTCTTCATCAATCGCCTCGCGCACAAAGCGTGCTTCTATACCCATCCATGAATCACCGACGTAGAAGGTGGCATATTCCTGGCAGTCCTGCCCGGATTGCGCAAACAGGTTGGGGTTGAACTTGTTGTGAATGACTTGCGCTTCGGCGTGGATGCGCTGGTTAATTTCATCCACTTTGCCCAGTGGTGTAAAAATCAGGGCAACCACTTTATTGCGGTAGCTATCCTGTTCGCTCTTAAACTCACGGTAACCATAGGCTGCGCGGGCACCAACGGCGTAATAGGTGTTCTGGTAAATGGCAATATCAAACAGCTGTTCGCTGTCTTTAAGCTTAGCAATGGCGGGCATCAGTTCAAATGTTTCACCGATGGCAAAGTCTTTGTGCGTGCTTGAAATCACACTCATCTGTACATTTACAAACAGGGTAAAACTGCCATTGACCGGCGTATCTGTTTTATCGCGTGGAATCACATCGCGCAGCATGGCCTGGAATTGCGGTGTACTGTCAAACACGATGGCAATGCCACCGACGATACCGCTACCATCTAGGTGACGGATAGGCGCGGCATAAATATAAGTGTGTTTGTCGTTGTAGAGCGGGGTGGGTTCAAACGGGGAGACCACATAATCTTGGGTTGAAGCGCAACTGCGCGTTCGGCCTACCCATTCATCCGCCAGCTGGGTGCCGAGCAGATGGTTATACTGATGGTTAGACACCGCCATCACTTCACCTTTGCGGTCAAACACAATCAGATTGTCATACACGGTATACAGGCTATTGATATAGCGCAGCACCTCTGTCATGGTGCTTTTATCTTCAGCCTGCAAGCTAGCCTTCGCCAGCAAATCCCTGAACACATGCGTCAGTGCCCACCAACGCACATCGTTGGCACGTTCATATAGGTTGCGGTCCATGATTTCTACCGCCAGCTGTGCATAAAAACTGGAGTTTTCCAGCATCACAGACACCACGGTCTGGTAGAGCTCAGAGACCATGTTTTCAATGATCTGCTGTGTTTTGTGGCCGGTATGGCTGATCTCGGAAAGCAGGCTTTTGGAGAAATTTTTCTGCTGGGTATTCACATCATTGCTTTGCCGGATATTACCGTTCCACACTGACTGATTCAGTTTGCTCTGGATATTGGCCGCCTGCTTGGGAATATTCAACAAGCTTTCGGAGAAAATCAGCGGGCTACGCATCACTTTACGCAGAATGTCCGCATCAATATTGTTGACCATGTCGCGAATGCTCTGGTTAAACGCATGTTCTATCGGGATCATGGCCTGGCCCAACCAGCCTGGCCCCAGGTAACCCTGGTAGCCCTCTGACTGTTTGGTCACGCACAGGTATTCGCGCCCGCTAAAACGCGTAATAAACCAGTCCGTGTCGGTATCCACACATAGCGAAATGCCTAGCGGAATCTGGTAAGGGTCGCTGGAGGCAATCACGTTGCGTTCTTCGTCCAGCAACACGCCTATGGTCCAGTCATGATGCGGAATCAGGTTATGGAAGATGGTATCCAGCTCATTGACGAACTTAAAGCACAGGCATAGCACGCCCAGTGTACGCTGGCCGTCTTTGCTGCGTACAGCATGCGCGTAGACCAGCGACTTGTGCATCTTGCCGCCGATCTCTGTTTCATAAAAACGCTCTACATATGGTTCTGTCGATTGCCGCGCCAGTGCCACAATCGGGTGGTAATGAAACAAGGTGGTTTGCGTGTCATCCAGTTGATGCAGCAATTGGCCCTCTTCATCAAACAGCACAATGTTGTCGTAGACGGTGTATTTTTTCTGGTATTCCTGGAAACGAAATGCAAGTCTGTCCTGATCGGCATCTTCCACGATGTCCGCAGCCTGTTTTTCGAGATAGTCGCGCACATCATCGTCGGTCGCGAAAAATCCAATGTCAGCCGTACGCTCAAACAGGTTGCGCACCAGCAGGTTGATGATTTCAAACGCTTTTGACGACAGTTGTGCAGCGGTTTTATGCAGGGTTTCCTGCGATAAATGACGTAATACATCATTTGAAATGGTGTTAAACGCGCTGCGGGTTTCCTCCATTTCGGAGCCGGTGCCGGACAGTTGCGCCATCAATGCCAGGCTATCCCAGGCGTGTTGCAGTTGGTAAATATTTGAACGAAAGTCATTGACCTTCTTGAAGTGGTTAGCCAAGTCCTCGGTTAACGGTTGCGGGTGCATCTTGTTGCCTCTTTCCCTATACATATTTTATTGTTGCCAGGGCGTATACAGCAAAAATGGTTCCCGTTTGGGTAGGTCGAATTGAAAAACAATGGCAAGAAAAATGCTTTTATTACAATATTAAGGCCCTAAATGCACTCAATGTGGCTTGAAAATCGCTTATGAATCGTTGAACTAACATTTAAAACGTTATTTTTTCGAAGAATTGTTTTCTTCATGCTTTTTTCTAGTGCATCCAAAACCAAAAGAGTGCATTTTTGGTGCCTGACTCTCCGTTTGCAAGTACTTTCCTGCCTATGATTAATACCATGATAGAAATCCACAGTGTGTCTGAAGCCATCCGTGATGCGGTAGCGCCGGTGTTTTTATTAACCGGTATCGGCTCGATTTTAGGCGTGCTGATTGGCCGCCTGGGGCGCTCGATAGATCGCGCCCGTTTTTTGACCGATGCACCAGAAGAAAAGCGTGAGCGCTTTAAAGATGAGCTGAGGATTATTGTGCGGCGCACAAAGTGGCTGCGGCGGGCCATTGCTGCGGCCACGTTTGCTGCCTTGTGTATTTGCGTCTCGATTGCCAGTATGTTTTTGTCGGTAGAGACGGGTTTGCGGCTGCCGCACTTGGTGATGGTGTCATTTATTATTTCGATGGCCTCGCTGATTTTCGGCCTGTTATGCTTTTTGCGCGAGATTGTGCTGGCGTCACGTGAAGTGATTGTGCCGTTTCAGCAGCGCGACAAGCCTGCCCAACCTTAACGGTATAACGCACGAATCACGTCTGTTTGCGTCAGAATGCCGACCAGTTTGTTGGATTCATCGACCACCGGCAGCAATTGCAAATGGTGGCTGGTCATGAGCGGGATGGTATGCATGAGATGCATGTGCTCGGTGATGGTGATCGCCGGTGTGGTCATGATCTGGCCGACCACTTCCGGTTTGTCGCTATGCGTGGTGGGTGACCAGCGGATCAGGCGTTTTAAGGCAGGTGCCACTTCGCGGTAGCTCTCTGCCTTGGCGTGGCGCATAAAGTCAGACACGCTGAGCAGGCCTATCACCAATTGGGCCTTGTTCACGACGGGAATCGCTGGCTCGGTCTGTTTGAGTATGGTTTGCCAGGCGGTTTCCAGCGCGTCGCCAAACTCCAGCATGGTTGAGACCGGGCGCATAATTTCCCGGCACTCAATCGCTTCCAGCTTGCGCCTGTAAGCAATCAGTTCGGTTTGTTCCAGCAAACTTTGTAATTGTTCCGGGTGGATATCCAGCACTTCATGAAACTGCCCCAGCGCGGTCTGTAAGTCTTCTGTTTTAAAACCAAACTGGTAGTGCATATGGGTAGGCGAATTGGGCGCGTGCTCGTGATGTGCGGCAGGATAGCGATAGCCGGTCAGCGTATGGTACAGCCAGGCCGTGAGCACCAGTAACACACTATTTGCCAGCACCGGCCACCAGACAAAACTGTAGCCCAGGCTATGAATGGCTTCGCCGCCTAACACGGCTGTCAATGCCACCGCGCCACTGGGTGGATGCAGGCAGCGCAGCGCGAACATGAGTGCGATGGCGCTCAGCATGGCCAGTGCCGCGGCAAACACCAGTTGTTGCGGTAACAGTTGCGTGAAAAATACCCCGGCCAGTGCTGCCAGGGTGTTGCCCGCTAAAATGGCCCAAGGTTGTGCCAATGGGCTGGATGGCAGGCAAAACAGGATGACGGCGGAGGCGCCCATGGGGGCAATTAAAAACACCACACTATGCCAGTCACCAGGTACCACATTCAGGGCAATCAGCCCGGTACACAAAATTCCTAATCCGGCACCGATAGCCGCCCGCGCATAGTCGCGCAAAGTGCCTGTCATTCGGCGGGGCCAATAGGGCTTTAAAAAAGACGGTAACTCTGTCATTGCCTGGTCAAAAAACAAAGAGTGTGAAGTGTATCACGATCAATGCATTTTCCATTTTCTACCGCTGCATGGTCTGTACCGTGAGCGCCAGTGGGCCTGATACATCAAGATACAAAAACAGTGAAACTTCGGCACATTTTTACTGCTCATATGCGCAGAGGTTCTTTGAATGAAGTGCCAATATTAAAAAAGCAAGAAAGGATGTTGTGATGCAATCGTTTTTACAATCAAAACTCACGCATTGGGTGACTGTACCGTTAGCCGTGGCCGCTTTGTTCGGCGCAGGCTATTTCATTAAGGGCAATACGCTGGTGAACCATGCGCAGGCAACTGCGCCGGTCTCGGCAAAAGCCATGACGGCGCCGAGTGCGTATATTACCTTGCCAAACTTTGCCAGCATTGCGTCTAGCCAGGGGGCGGCTGTGGTCAATATCAGCGTCACCGGGACGGTGAAAACGGCAGGCATTCCGGGTGTAGATCCAAACGATCCGATGTTTGAATTGTTCCGCCGTTTTCAACCTAACCTGCCACAAACCGAAACCCCCATGAACGGCCTGGGTTCGGGTTTTATCGTCAAGTCTGATGGCGTGATCCTGACCAATGCGCATGTAGTTGATAAGGCGGATGTGGTGACGGTAAAACTGTCTGATAAGCGTGAGTTTCAGGCCAAGGTGATCGGCGTGGATAAATTGACTGACGTGGCGGTGCTGAAAATTGATGCCAAAGATTTACCGACTGTGCATATCGGTAGCACTAAAAACAGCAATGTCGGTGACTGGGTAGTGGCGATCGGTTCGCCATTTGGTTTTGATAACACGGTGACCGCAGGCATTATTTCTGCCAAGTCGCGCGCATTGCCGGATGAAGGCTATGTGCCGTTCCTGCAAACTGACGTGGCGATTAACCCAGGCAATTCGGGTGGTCCGCTGTTTAACCTGAACGGCGAAGTGATTGGTATCAACTCGCAGATCTACAGCCGTAGTGGTGGCTATCAGGGGCTGTCATTCGCGATCCCGATTGATGTCGCCATGGGTATTGAGCAGCAATTGCTAGAAAAAGGCAAAGTCAGCCGTGGCCGTTTGGGCATCGGTGTGCAGTCGATCAACCAGGATCTGGCGAGCTCGTTTGGTTTGCAGTCGCCGAGCGGTGCGCTGGTCAGCAATATTGAGAAAAATGGCCCGGCCGATAAAGCAGGCCTGGAACCTGGTGATGTGATTGTCAAATTCAATGGACAAAGTATAGACCGCTCCAGCGATTTGCCACCAATGGTGGCCAGTGTCAAACCGGGTAGCACCGTGAGTATGGAGGTGTGGCGTAACAAGCAGTTGAAGAAACTGTCTGTGCGCATTGATGAAATGCAAACGGCTCAAGCCGGTCCGGCGGTCGTGCCAGACAGCCAGCAATCCAAACTGGGCGTCAGCGTGCGTCCGCTGACGTCGCAGGAGCTGGCGCAAACCCAGCTCAAGCAAGGCTTGCTGGTTGAGGAAGTGGCTAAAGGGCCAGCAGCCACCGCTGGGATACAACCAGGAGATGTGATCCTGGCGGTGAATGGCGACCAGGTGAAGAATGTGAGCCAGCTGCACGACAAGCTGTCGCAAAACGGCAAGAACGTGGCCTTGCTGGTGATGCGTGGTGACAGCAAGATTTATGTGCCGGTCAAAATCAGTTAACTTTTGCGTGTAATCCTTCGAGCTTGCCCCGCTTAGGCGGGGCTTTTTTATATGCTGGGTAAATTCAGGCCAGACGTTGCATAATTCTGCTACGCTTTCGTTTTCGCTCGTTAAAATAATTAATTATGCAGACATTTCATATTGAGCCTACTCATGACGCGCTGTTGCAAGCTGCGCTGGTGAATCAGATTAATCAAAAGACCAAACCACTTGGCGCATTAGGCCGTCTGGAAACCCTGGCTTTGCAATTAGGCCTGGTGCAGCAGACCGAGCGTCCTGTGTTGCAGCAGCCGACCATGCTGGTGTTTGCCGGCGATCATGGCATTGTGGAAGAAGGGGTGAGTCCTTATCCGCAGGCAGTCACCGCACAAATGGTGCTGAATTTTCTCAATGGTGGTGCAGCGATTAACGTGTTCGCACGCCAGCATGGGTTTGATTTGCATGTGGTGGATAGCGGCGTGAATGCTGTGTTCCAGCCGCATCCGTTGCTGATAGATGCCAAAATCGGTATGGGCACGGAGAATTTCCGGCATCACCCTGCCATGACCGCTGACCAATGTGCGCAGGCGATCACACGTGGTGCACAAATTGCGCGTAATGCGATTGCGCAGGGCTGTAACGTCATGGCGTTGGGGGAGATGGGCATAGGCAACACGTCCAGTGCCAGCTGCCTCATGAGTGTGCTGTGTGACTTGCCTATGCATCAGTGCGTAGGGCGTGGCACCGGTTTGAGTGACAAAGGTTTGCAGCACAAGCTCTCTGTGCTGACCTCTGCCTTGCAGATGCATCATGTTGCAGCCGATGAACCATTGCAGGCGTTGGCGGCATTTGGCGGTTTTGAAATTGCCATGATGGTAGGTGCATTGCTGGCTGCCGCAGAAGCCAGGACAACCTTGCTGATTGATGGCTTTATTGCGACCTCTGCCTTGCTGGTGGCTGCCAAGCTGTATCCGCAAGTGATTGATTATTGTGTATTTGCCCATTGCTCTGATGAAAGCGGGCACAGCATGATGTTGTCGCACCTCAAGGCACAGCCTTTGCTGCATCTGTCCCTGCGTTTGGGGGAGGGCACTGGTGCAGTGCTGGCGTATCCCTTGTTGCAGTCAGCCGTGGCTTTCCTTAATGAAATGGCCAGTTTTGAAAGTGCTGGCGTGAGTGGGCAGTTGCAGTGAGGCTGGCTGTAGTGAAACTGCAATGGCGCTATTTCGTGCTGGCGGTTGGTTTTTTCACGCGACTGCCTGTGCCTGCGGTGACGGACTTCCAGGAGTCTGACCTCAATCACGCTGCCAGGTATTTTCCGCTGGTCGGTTTGCTGATTGGCCTGATTGCCGCCATCGCCTGGTGGCTGGCCAGTTGGGTGTTTCCACCAGCCTTGGCCGTCTTATGCAGTATGGCGATGACCATTTACCTGACAGGCGCGTTTCATGAAGATGGCCTGGCAGACAGCGCCGATGGCCTCGGTGGCGGCATGGACCGCGCGCGCAAATTGGAGATCATGCAGGATTCACGCCTGGGCAGCTACGGCGCGATTGCGCTGGTCGGCATGCTGTTGTTCAAGTTTCAGGCTTTATCTGCGCTCACGCCTGCCATCTTGCCGTTTGCGCTCATTTCCGCGCATGCGCTTAGCCGACTGGCGGCGGTGTACATCATGGCGAGTGCTAGCTATGTGCGCTTTGCCGGTAAGTCCAAACCCCTGGCGACCACACTTTCAAAGCAGGATATCTGGTGCGCCAGTGCCTTTGGCCTGGTGTGCTGGCTAGGCTTTTGCCTGATGCTGGGCGTGAATCATTCTGCGCTGAGCACGATACGCTTTGCCCTGATCACTGGTTTACCTGTGCTGGCCATCTGGTGGTGGTGGCGTCGCCTGATTTTGCGCCATTTGCAGGGCTACACCGGCGACACCTTGGGTGCAACACAACAATTGACTGAACTGGCTTTTTATTTAGGCTTGCTGGCCTGGGAACATTTAGCATGAAACTGACCTTAGTCCGCCATACCAGTTTGCAAATCGCCGAGGGCATTTGCTATGGTCAGAGTGATATTGATGTTTCGATTAACTTTGCCAGTGAGTTATCACAACTCAAGCAGAAGCTGATTCACGAGCAAATTGATGCCGTCTATGCCAGTCCTCTACAGCGTTGCAGCAAGTTGGCATATGCGTTGGGTTTCGACGGCATTACGCATGATGAGCGCCTGAAAGAACTGCATTTTGGCGATTGGGAAATGCGGTCGTGGAACGATATTCCACGCGAGTTGTTTGATGTGTGGGCACAGAATTATGCTGAGCTGGCGCCACCCAATGGTGAAACATTTGCCGGGTTGCAGCAGCGTGGTGTGGACTTTTTGCAGGAAGTGCAGGCGCGTCATGCAGGCCAGCACGTACTGGTGGTCACGCACGGCGGCATGATACGCGCCCTCATTGCGCACGTGCTCAATATGCAGCTCAAAGGCCTGTTCCGCTTTCACGTCGACTATGTCAGTCTGACTCGGCTGGATCTGTCTGGTGCGATTCCCAAAATTGAGTTTGTGAACCGCTAAGCTTTTCTCAATAATTCAAATACCTTGTCATGCTCACAATGGGCCACGTTAAAACGTAGCCACGACGAAGGTTCCTGATAAGGCCGGAACAGGTTGCCAGGGGCCAGCATAATGTTCTGTCTCGATGCCTCGCTTGCCACCTCCGCAGCATTTTTGTCGTTGGCCAGTTTTGCCCACACAAACATGCCACCGGCAGGCTCGGCATGAATACTCAAACCACATTCTTCCAGGGCACGTATCACCTGCGTCCTTTTCAGCTCCAGCCGGTTACGCACTTTCTCCATGTGCTTGCGGTACCTGCCTTCGACCAAAATCTGGTACATCACGCGCTGGTTAATTTCTGAGCTGGTGAGGCCGGTGAGCAGTTTGAGGTCGAGCAATCGGTTGGCCAGTTCGGCCTGGCAGGCAATAAAACCCACGCGCAAGCTAGCCGAAATGGTTTTGGAGTAACTGCTGACGTAAATGACGCGGTTGAGCTGATCCAGTGCCGCCAGGCGCGGCGCATTTTGCGGGTGAAAGTCACCGTAAATATCGTCTTCCACAATATATAAACCGTATTTTTCTGCCAGTTGTAAGATCTGGTGGGCGACCGCCAGGCTAGTGCTGGTGCCAGTGGGGTTGTGTAATACGGTATTGGTGAAAAACAGTTTGGGCCTATGTTCTTGCAGGAGCTGCTGCAAGGCGCTAACGTCCGGGCCATTCAGGAGTCGTGGCACTCCCATAATGCGCGCGCCCATGGATTTTAAAAATCCAAACAAAGTGTAGTAGCCAGGATCGTCTACCAATACCACGTCGCCAGGTTTGATGAACAGCCGTGCGACTAAATCCAGGCCATGTGAAGCGCCATTGGTCATGAGGATATGTTGCGCCTCTGCATGAATGCCAATGTCGGCCAGGTTCTTTTGTGTCAATTGTTGCCGCAATGGTAAGTACCCACTTACATCGCCATAGCCAGTTAAAAAATACCCCGATTTTCGTGACAGCTCATTCAGGCTTTTTTGAATGACTTTTTCATCCAGCCAGTCTTTGGGTAACCAGCCACAGCCAGGCCGGATGGCATCGGGCACGTCCCTGAAAGTGTTATGCAGCAGCCATAACACATCGTCAGCCCTATCCAGGTAAGAGGTGCTTGAAACGGTTTCTTCGGGTTTGTTGAGGGGGGCAACATAGAAGCCTGAGCCGCGCCGCGACAGCAGATAACCCAGCGCTACCAGGCGGTCATAGGCATCGACCACCGTAAAGCGACTGATGCCATGTTGCAATGCAAAGTCACGGATGGAAGGCAGGCGTGTGCCTGTGCGCAACACACGTTGCTCCACCAGTTGTTTGATGCCAATGACAATTTGTTCGACCAGTGGTACCGGGTCTTGCGGGTTGATGGTAATGAGTGATTGTGTGACCGGCATGGTATATGGACCTGTACAGTGCTTTATATTGATGTGTAAATTGTACATGTGGTGTACATGTTTGGGGCGATAGTATGTGGTTTATATTTTCAGGATAAACCGTCGATGAAATCCTCACTTGCACTATTAATGTTGGCATTGATGACTTTGCCGCTTTTGTTAAACGGTCAACATAATTCAGTGCATGATGCGCGTATGGAGGCTACCAATCAACCGGTATGCCTGAGTAATCTACATGGCATGGAGGCGTGTGATGCAGCGGTGATCTCACAGCAAATCATGCAGCCTGCCAAGCAACAAACCATGGTGCTGGTGAGAGGGCAGTTGCTGCCACTACAGCCGGATCATCGCTAAATACCGCAATCTTCTCATGTATACACCCAAACATTTTTCTGCCCCCAGTGAGGCGGCGTTACACGAACTGATACGGACATATCCATTTGCCACCTTGATCATGACCACAGGCAGTGATGTGGAGGTGAATCATTTGCCGCTGTATTTAGATGACGAAGGTGTGTTGAGCGGCCACCTGGCGCGTGCAAATCCCTTATGGCAAGCCGTGCAGGCTGAGCAACCGGTGATGGCGGTTTTTCATGGTCCGCATGCCTATGTGACCCCTTCCTGGTACCCTACAAAAGCCCAAACCGGCATGGTGGTGCCGACCTGGAATTATGTGGTGGTGAATGCGCGTGGCAAGCTGCGGGTGATAGAAGATGCCAATTGGTTACGCGCCCATTTGACTGCGCTGACGGCACAACAGGAAGCGGCGTTTGAACAACCGTGGCAACTTGAGGATGCTCCGGCCGGATTTATCGACAAGCTCATGCAGGCGGTAGTTGGTATTGAGATTGAGGTTACCGAACTCACTGGTAAATGGAAGCTGAGCCAGAACCAGTCGCCGGAGAATCAAGTCGGGGTGTTGCGGGGTTTAAGTGCGGGTGATGATGTGTATGGCCCCGAGATCGCTGAATTGGTCAAGGTTGTGAATCGCTTAACTGTTGGGTGACGTGGCGTAGGGCTTGTGTCAGCCGAGACCAGTCGTTAGCTGGCGGCAAGCCAAAACGCAAGGCTGACGGCGATTCAAAATAACGCGTCCATATGCCTTCTTTCGCCAATGTTTGCTGTAACTGGTGGCTGTCAGAATGTAGTACATATTGAAATAAATCGGTACCGCCCGCAGGCTGTAGCCCATGCTGGCTAAGTAGTTGTGCTAATTGCCTGGACTGTGCAGGCAGATGCACGCGCATCTGCTGTTGCCAGTCATGGTCGGCCAGCGCCTGGCTGGCAATCATTTGGCTGGGGCCTGCGATGGTCCAAGGGCCGAGTAATGACTCCATTTGCGCCAGGGCTGTGGGTTCGCCCAGTAAGAAGCCCACCCTCAGGCCTGCCAGTCCAAAAAACTTGCCCAGTGAACGCAATACCCATAAACCTGCCTGCCCGGTATGGCTGGCGAGGCTGTACTGCGGTGTTATGTCCATAAACGCTTCGTCGACGACCAGCCAGCCACCTCTGGCGGCCAGCTGCGCATGCCAGTCCAGTAAGGTGTCTGGAGCGTACAGGTGCCCGGTCGGGTTATTGGGGTTGCATACTAGTAATACATCTGACTGATTGAGTAGGTGTTGACTCGGTATCTGTTCAAAAAATTGTACCTGGTGTCCGGCGCGTTGCCAGGCATATGCATGCTCCTGATACATGGTGCGCGGCATCGTGGCGCGGCAAGGTGTGCGCAAGGTCGGCAATAGTTGCAAGGCAGCTTGTGAGCCTGCGCAGGCCAGCACATGCTGGCAACCATAATACGTGCGCGCGGCCGCATGCAGTGCCTCGGGGGCAGGCGGCAAGCGTTGAAACAATGCTGGAGCCAATGCCGGAATGGGATAGTGTTGAGGATTGATGCCAGTCGATACATCCAACCAGTCTGAGAGTGGCCGGCCGTATTGCTGCGCGGCTTGCTGCAAATTACCGCCGTGTTCAAGCATAGGCGTATGCTCCAATCAATACAGCCACGATCAGCCAACTCAGCATACCGTTACTTACCAACTGCAGTGCCCTGAGAATATCTTCAGCAATCGGTGTTGTGAGCGTGCCCAGGCGCGGGCGATCATGCCACTCACCATGATAGCGGGCGCGTCCGCCCAATTGCACATTCAGCGCGCCTGCTCCGGCGGCCATTACCGGGCCTGCATTCGGGCTATCCCATAACGGCGCTTGTTGCCGCCAAGCTTGCCATGCCAGCCGTGTCTGTCCGAGTAATGCATAGGTGAGTGCCGTCAGTCTGGCGGGCACATAATTCAGCGCATCGTCCAGCCGCGCGGCTGCCCAGCCATAATAGAAATAGCGCGGTGTTTTATACCCCCACATGGCGTCCAGCGTGTTCACCAGGCGGTAAGCCAATGCACCCGGCCCACCGGCGATAAAAAACCAGAACAATGCCCCAAACACACTATCGCTGCCGTTTTCTAGCACGGATTCAATCGTCGCACTCACCGGCTCAATCGCGTCTACATCACGGCTGACCATATAAGAAGTCGCGCGTTGGGCCTCTTGAAACTGGCCATGTTGCAAAGCATGGTAGACCGCCAGGCCATGCTGGCGCAGGCTGCGGTGGCCGATGGCAAAGTACAGCAGGTAGATATGGAAGGCGAGCGCAAGCCACATGGATAGCTGCATGGCATAGATGACCAGCAAGGTAGGTGGCAGCACGAGTAAGACCACCCCAAAGGCACCAGTGAGACGTTGGCGAGTTTGTGGCTGCTGGCTGGGGGGATTCAGGCGCTTTTCAAGCTGTGTCACCAGCCAGCCAAAGCCCACCAGTGGATGCCAGCGCTTGGGTTCACCTAGCCAAAGATCAAGCAGCACAGCGCCGCAGGCAAGCCCGGCGAGTGTGAGATAATTGATCGATGGATAAACAGGCAGTGAAAACATTAATGATTCAGGGCACCACGTCGGATGCCGGTAAAAGTACGCTGGTGGCCGGATTGTGCCGCGTATTGTACCGCAGCGGGGTGGCGGTGGCGCCATTCAAGCCGCAAAACATGGCCCTCAATGCCGCCGTGACTGAAGATGGCGGCGAGATTGGCCGCGCGCAGGCAGTGCAGGCGATGGCGTGTGGATTGCCTCCGCATACCGATATGAACCCGGTGTTGCTTAAGCCGAATTCTGACACTGGCTGCCAGGTGATTATTCACGGCCAGGTGGTGGGTAACCAGGAAGCGAGTACTTACCACGACTATAAAAAGACCGCCATGCAGGCGGTGTTGCAATCCTACCAGCGCCTGCAACAGCAGTATGACTGCGTGGTAGTTGAAGGCGCTGGCAGCCCGGCTGAGATCAATCTGCGCGCCAACGATATTGCCAATATGGGTTTTGCCGAAGCGGTGGATTGCCCGGTGATGTTGGTGGCCGATATTGATAAAGGTGGCGTGTTTGCGCACCTGGTTGGAACGCTGGCCTTGTTATCTGAAAGCGAACAAGCGAGGGTAGTCGGTTTTGTGATTAATAAATTCCGTGGTGATATTGCCTTGCTGCAGCCAGGCTTGGATTGGCTGGAAGAGCGCACTGGCAAACCCGTGATCGGGGTGTTGCCCTATCTGCATGACTTGCACCTGGAGGCAGAAGATGCCGTGGCCAGGACGAGGAGCAAAAAGACCGGTGCACAGTTAACGGTCGTCGTGCCCGTGTTGCCGCATATTGCCAACCATACCGACTTTGACGCACTGCGCCTGCATCCGCAAGTAGACTTGCAGTTTGTGCGCTTGAGTGAGCCTGTGCCCGCGGCTGATTTAATTATTTTGCCCGGCAGCAAGAATGTGCGTGGCGATTTGGCTGCTTTGCGCGAGTATGGCTGGGAGCCTGCGATTGCGCGGCATTTGCGTTACGGCGGCAAAGTGCTGGGGATTTGTGGCGGCTTCCAGATGCTCGGCCAGCAGTTGCATGACCCGTTGGCGCTAGAGGGCGAGGCGGGCAGTAGTGCTGGCTTTGGCTGGCTGGAGATGGAGACGACGCTAGAAGCACACAAACAACTCAAACAAGTCTCCGGCAAGCTGGCTTTTGCCGATGCAGAGTTGCAGGGTTATGAAATTCATATGGGCGTGAGTACCGGCGCTGCGTTGGCGCGCCCGGTGCATGTGATCGCGGGGCAGGCAGAGGGTGCATTGTCCGCCGATGGTCAGGTCGCAGGCAGCTATATTCATGGTTTGTTTGACCACCCGCAAGCCTGTGCCGCCTGGTTGCAATGGGTGGGGTTGTCTACCCAGGTGGATTACGACTACACGCAATTGCGCGAACAGAGCCTGGAACAATTGGCCGACAGTGTGAGCCAGCATCTGAACTGGTCCGCACTCGCTCCTTATCTGCCAGCAGGATTTAAGCCAGTTTAGCCTGCCACCACTTTAATCGTCTGCTCAAAGGCTTGCACCACTTGCCCGGCGCGGATTTTGGCGGTTTTTCTGCGCTCAATAGCGCCATCGACCTTAATCAATCCTTCGGCCACCATAGACTTGCCCTGGCCGCCACTGTCGGCCACGCCTTCCAGTTTGAGCAGGTCACACAGCGCGATAAATTCGCCTCTCAGTTCAAAAGTCGTCGTTGCCATGGTTAGTCCTGTGCTTATCTGAAAACGTCATTTTAAGGCTTGTTTGCGGTTTCTGGCGGTAAATTCACCTCCAGTGTCAGTGAGGCATTCTGGCTTTCCCACAAATTTTCATTCAACTGGTGATGCACGGTGACAAATAGAAAATTCAACCCGGCTTTTTGCGGATGAAAGCTAAACTCGCCTTGCTGGTTGGCATGAAGGTTAGAAGTTCTGACATTGTCGAGGTCGTATAAATCTTCAACTCTGTGTTTAATAAAATGCTCGTTATCCGTCACCACTATAATGCGAGCATCCGGCACCGGTTTGCCATTTTCCAGCACGCGGAAACTGAGTTCACCGCCCAGCAGCA
Source organism: Methylophilus sp. 'Pure River' (assembly GCF_046765995.1). Classification (NCBI taxonomy): domain Bacteria; kingdom Pseudomonadati; phylum Pseudomonadota; class Betaproteobacteria; order Nitrosomonadales; family Methylophilaceae; genus Methylophilus; species Methylophilus sp. 'Pure River'. The sequence continues at coordinate 48,260 of NZ_JBKOUE010000010.1, forward strand.
GGCCATTAGGTGACGCCAGTGGAATAATCTCCAGGCCTTGGTTAAAGGGCTTGGCGACGTATTTTTGCTGGCCTTTAAAAATATAGGTGTCAGCATAGCTGTAGTAATTCATGGTGGTCGGCTTGCCGGTCACGCGTTTCATATCGGCGGCAAAATACAGTTTTTTATCCGCCGTCTCCACCGCTTTATATACCGGGCCCACGCGTAGGCCGGTGCTAATGCGATAAGTGCCTTCTTCTTTTAATTCTGGCTCGAGATACACCGCTGCTTTGGTCTTGGCGATAGGTTTGATCGCCGAGGTCGTGCCGTTAGGCGCCGTGATCGTAAAGTTGGGGGAATCCATGGCAAAGTCAGCCTGGAATGGAAACTCGGTAAACGCCGATTCAATGGTCAGGCGGTGATGCGTGACATTGAACTGGTTGGGCTTTAAAAACGGCACATGCGCCTCGGCAGCCAGGGAGGCAACGAAGGCGATGATGGCTAAGGAAAGTTTTTTCATGGTATTTCTTTCTTGTTATTTAAGCTTTAACGGCAAGCCTGCTGCAATAAAACTGACTGCATTGGCAATTGCGGCCACATGCTGGTTCAAGCGACCTTGTTCATCCTGAAATTGGCGATTTATTTCGCCCAGCGGCACGATGCCCATGCCGACTTCATTACTGACCAAAAACACTGTGGCTTGCAATTGTGGCAACGCGTCCAGCAAGGCCTGCTTTTCGGCCTGCCAATCCAGCCGCTCTGGTTTGTCGCAGTCGGGGCAGATGCATTGTGCTAACCACAAGGTGAGGCAATCAACGATTAAACAACTGTCGGGCGCATCGTTATCCAGCAATGTTTGCCCGAGGTTAAACGGCGCTTCTACCAGCGCCCAATGGGGTGGGCGACGTTCTTTGTGGTGCGACACCCGCTTGGCAAACTCATCGTCATACACTTGCGCGGTGGCGATATAAGTCACTGGTAACTCAAGCGCAGAAGCCAGCCGCTCTGCATAAGCACTTTTGCCGCTACGCGCACCGCCTAAAATCAGGTGACTAGTCATAAAACACTCCCGTGCTGTTGTTGCCAGCGTTGAATAATGAGTTGCAATTGCGGTAGGCCTTCCGTAAACAATGCGGGGCCGGGCTGCAAAATATCGACGGATTTGATTTCGTAAATGTGCCCATCACGAATCGCTGGCATCGCTTGCCAACCTGCACGTGTAGCCACTTTTGTTGGCTGAAATTTTTTACCGCACCAGGAGCCGATGATGATGTCAGGCTGCGCGGCTAATACCTGCTCGGCGGTGACTTGGCGGTCACGTGCGCTGTGAAACTGGCTTAAGTGCGGGAAGCAATCGACGCCACCTGCGGCTTCAATGAGCTCGGCTGCCCAGCGGATGCTGCACATCATGGGCTCGTCCCATTCTTCAAAATAGACCTTGGGTTTGCGTGACCAAGCTGCGGCTTGCTGGCGCGCGGCAGTCAGTTGTGCCTGGTAAGTTCCTACCAGTTTCTCAGCTTTGTCGCTGGCCCCGACCAAGTCGCCAACGGTGAGTATCATTTGCAAGGTTTCGTCCAGGCTGCGCTGGTTAAACACATGCACCTGGCAACCGGCTTTAATCAGTGACGCGGCAATGTCGGCCTGCAAGTTAGAAAAACACAGCACCAGGTCTGGTTGCAGGGCCAGAATTTTTTCGATATTGGCGCTGGTAAATGCACTGATTTTAGGTTTTTCTTTGCGTGCAATCACCGGGCGCGTGGTGAAGCCAGAAATGCCGACAAGGCGGTCTTGCTCACCCAGCAGGTACAACACTTCCACCGTTTCCGTGGTCAGGCAGACGATGCGTTGCGGCCAGCGCTTCATGGCTGCGCCTCGTGATTGTGCCAGCCGTTTTCCATCAACATGTCTGAGAGTGGTTTTTCGGTGGCCCAGCCTTGTTCAACCAGCATGGGTGATTTGTAAAAAGTATTCACGTAGCCCAGGCATAAAATCGCCACCGGTTTGGCATCCTCTGGCATGCCTAATAATTGCGCCAGGGCTTTCGGGTCAAACAGGCTGACCCAGCCCATGCCTATGCCTTCTGCGCGCGCAGCTAGCCACAGGTTTTGAATCGCACAACTGACTGAAGCCAAGTCCATTTCGGGCAGTGTGCGACGGCCAAATACATATTTCTCGCGCTGGTCACACAAGGTGGCGACCAGTAATTCGCCACAGTCCAAAATGCCTTCAACCTTGAGTCGCATAAATTCGGCCATGCGCGCGGTATTTTCAACTTCGCCTATCGCCTGTGCCGTGCGTTTACGCTCTTCATCCACCAGCGCGTGTATATGTTTGCGTAAGCTAGCGTCGTTGATACGGATAAAGCGCCATGGCTGCATCAGGCCAACGCTGGGGGCATGGTGTGCGGCTTGCAATAGTGTTTGCAATAATTCAGGCGCAATCGGCGTCGGCAAAAAATGCCGCATGTCGCGCCGCTCGGCAATGACTTTGTAGATCGCCGCTTTGTCAGTCTCTGAATAGGCAAAACTCATGGCAGGAAAAATTGTGCGGCCAGCGCCGGGTTGGACGGGAAGTAAAAATGCAGAAAACTGGCGGTGATATTCTGGTGGCGATAGACCGCTTCACCCGCGCCATATTTGCCTTTGCCTTGGGCGATCACTGGCATATCAGTTTCAAAGCGGCCATAGTGAAAGGTGTGTGCACCTATGCTGGCCGCGTCGTCGTCCGTCGTTGCAAACGTGGCGTGTTGCGTGCCCAGGCCTTGTAGCTTGGGTTGAATCTCACTGTTGCCTGGCAACAGCCCGAACACAGGCTGGCCATTCAGTGTGTCACCCAGCGCCAGCATGCCGCCGCATTCGGCCAGGATAGGTTTGCCTGCTTGGGCGGCGGCGTGTAGCCCGTCGCGCATGCTGTGGTTATGTTGCAATTGGTCCAAATGCAGTTCGGGATAGCCACCAGGTAGCCAATAAGCATCTGCGGCAGGTAACTGCGCATCGTGCACAGGTGAGAAAAACGCAATATTGGCACCCAGTGTTTGCAGTAAATCCAAATTCGCTTGATAGGTAAAACAGAACGCAGCATCTTTCGCCACGGCAATGGTTTTGTCTTGCAGCAATGGCGTCGTAGCAAGTGACTCCGGTGCTTGAAAACTAACGGTGGGCGGCAAAGGAATCTCTGGCCCAATTAATTGCGCAGCGGTTTCTATGCGCTGCTCAATATCGTCAATCTCTTGTGCCAGATGCAGACCGAGGTGGCGCTCTGGCAAACTCAGTTGTGGGTCATGCTTCATGGCGCCCAGCCAGGGGATATCGGCTGGCAAGGCGGCTTGGATCATCTTGGCGTGGCCATCGCTGCCCACCTGATTGGCAAATACGCCTGCCCGTTTCAAGCTTGGCCTAAACGCGTACAAGCCAAAGGCAATCGCGGCAAAAGTTTGTGCCATGGCTTTGGCGTTAATCACCAAGCCGACGGCAATGCCAAAACGCTCGGCAATGTCGGCACAAGAAGGCGTGCCATCATACAGGCCCATCACGCCTTCGAGCAGAATAACGTCATTTTGCTGGGCGGCTTGATAGAGCAAGTGCTGCGCATCGGCTTCACCACACATGCCGAGGTCGAGGTTATAGACTGGCTTGCCAGTGGCGACTTGCAGAATCATGCCGTCAATAAAGTCCGGGCCGCATTTAAAGGCTTGCACACGCAGGCCGCGCTTGCGGTAAGCGCGAGCCAACGCGGCTGTGGTCATGGTTTTGCCTTGGCCGGAAGCAGGCGCAGCCATGAGCATGGCGTGACAGCTGGCAGCTTGCATTAGAGGTCTATCCCAGCCTGGGCTTTGATGCCTGCGCGCCAGGCGTGTTTGACGTCCATCAGTTCAGACACAGTATCGGCCGCATTTCTCAATGCCTCAGAAGCACCGCGGCCAGTAATCACCACGTGCTGCATGGGCGGGCGCTTGGCGATGGCCTCCAGCACCATTTGCTCATCCAGGTAACCGTATTTGAAGGTGTAAGTGAGTTCGTCCAGCACCACGAGATTGATCGCAGAGTCTTGCAGCATTTGTGCCACGATTTGCCAGCCACGCATGGCCGTTTCGGTGTCACGCTGCCGATCTTGTGTGTTCCAGGTAAAGCCTTCGCCCAGCACATGCCAGGTCACTGACGGATGCTGGCGGAAAAAGGCTTCTTCGCCGGTATCTGAACGGCCTTTGATAAATTGGGCAACGCCGACACGCATGCCGTGGCCGAGGGAGCGGGCCACCATGCCAAAGGCAGAAGAGCTTTTGCCTTTGCCGTTGCCGGTGAGAATGAGTAGCAGGCCTTTTTCCTGATTGGCCTGCTCGATTTTTTCGTCAATGACCGCTTTTTTGCGGATCATGCGCGCCTTATGGCGGCTGTCACGGTCATTGGTTTCCATGATGCCGTGTATAGCTTAAGCGTTTTCGCGCACGGAACGCTTGGCCAGGCCAAACACCACATGTGCAATCAGTGCTACCACCACCCAGAATGCAATCGCTTCGAGCTGTTTTGGGAAGTATTTCACTAAACGTGGCACGAATTCGGCAAAGGTCGGGTCAGGATAACGACCACCAAAGAAGTAGAAGCCACCACTGGAGAACAGCTCAGCAATCGCAGAAGCGGCAACCACTACGCCCGTCAATTTAAACAGGCTGCTGAATGCCCAGGTGGTGTTGTCTGCCAGCCAGCGGCCAGCCAACCACATGGTGCCATAGGCTGGTAACAAAAAGCCATAGGCAGGCGTCACGCAAAAGTTGCTCACGCCACCCCAGGTCACTGCTGCCATATCCAGGCCAGCGCACAAAGCCAGCAGGGCAACAAACATGATTGTCGAGCGCAGGTAGTAACCGGCAATCAAAAACGCAGCGTAAGAAGCGCTAGGCAAAAAATCGATAGAAGCGAAATGATGACCGCGTGTGACGATGACCATCAGCGCAATAACAAGCGCAACTGCCAGAGATTGAGTTGAAATTTTACTTGGCATGCCAACGACTCCAAAAAATAAGATTAATCACAAGGGGTGAATTTTAGCCCAATTCCTTTAGGCTTGGGCAAAATCCACCCTGGCAGGGTTACTTCATGTCGTAATTCAGACTGATAAACACGTTGGTGCCCATTGTGTTGTAGTCAGGTGCATTGGGTGAGAATGTGCTTTTGGTGGTTGCCACTACATAGTCCTTATCCAGGATGTTGTTTGCACGTGCCAGCAGCTTCCAATGAGGACTCAATCGATAGCCTAATGATGCGTTGACCAAGGCATAACCGCTGAGTCTGAAGTTGTTGTCCGCGTCGTTGTAGCGTTGCGAAGAGGCGCTAACTTCGGTGCCAACATCCCAGTCGCCAGACTTGTATTGCAATTGCAGGTTCCCGTAGCGCTGACTTCTTCTCACAAGTAAATTATCTGTGTCATCGTTGCGTGGAGACTGGATGGTCAAGTTTCCTGTGAGTTGCCACTGAGGGTTCAACACGATGCTGCTTTCAGCAGTGATCCCTTTAATTTCTACCTTGCCTGAATTGGTTGGGCAGAATCCTGCAAAACTACAGCCTGATGTTGCAGGGCCTGCATTCTGGATAAGGTCGCGGATATGGTTTTCAAATACGGTCAGCTTGGCCTGGATAGCCGAGGTTTGATAACGTAGGCTGGCTTCAACGTTATCCGATTTTTCCGGTTTCAGGGCCGGGTCGCCAAAGCTTGGAAAGTACAATTGGTTAAAGGTAGGCGCCCTAAAGGCTGATCCATATTGAGCGGTGATTTGCCATTCGGGTGAGATGGCGTAGCCATAACCTGCGCCGCCGGTGACGTAGTTGCCATATTGGGTGTTGTGATCTTCACGTGCTGAGAGTTGAATGCTGTGCGCTTCGTGATTGCCAACGAAGCCAAGCATGAAGCCGTCATCGTTACGCGTCTTGTCTATGCTGGGGTTGCCATTGGAAAATGTCAGGACATCTTGCTCCAGCCTATCGTAGGCAAAGGTCAATGTGCCGAACGGTAGCGTGTAATCATGTTGCCAGGTAATCTGGGTTTGTTCTGAGTCGAATTTACTGCGGCTGCTCGCGCTGTTTAAGCTGAATGAGCGCTCACGCCCGATGCCATATTTCAATGTGCTCGTCCAATGCTCGGTCAGCCGGTTTTTCAGTGTCGCACCATAGGCTTGCTGGTTGGTGGTGGAGTAATTACGGTAGGCATTATCAAACTGGTTTTGGCCATCAGATTCCATAAAGCGCAAACCGAGGCTATGGCCTTCTGCAAGCTCTAGGTCTGCATAAGCCGTGCCGCTCAGATTGTTATAACCATCACGGTCACGGTCAATCGTTTGCGGGGGACGTTTTTTTGCAGAAATGCCTCTCGTGTCATAACTGCTCATTTGAGCACCAAATTGTAGTGCCTGATAGCGACTGTCGAATCCTGCACTGCCGGTGTATGTGTCGTAACTGCCAGCACCTACACTACCGTAAAAGAGAGTCTGGTCGGTTTTTGCTCGTCGAGTAAAAATCTGGATAACGCCGCCAATAGCATCAGCGCCATAAAGGCTGGAAGCAGGGCCACGTAGAATTTCAATTCTGTCTATCAAGGATAATGGCAGGTTTTCGAAGGCAGTGGTTCCCAGTGTCGCGGAGTTGACTCTCAGTCCATCGATAAGCACAATCAGTTGTTCCGCATTGGTGCCACGTATAAATACACTGCTGGCCGTTCCCATGCCGCCATTGGTGGAAATCTGCAAGCCGGGCTGTAATCTGAGTAGGTCCGGCAGCGAGCTGCCTTTCACTCTTTCAATCTCGTCACGCGTGATCACTGTGATGTCACCAGTCGCCGTCTTGGTTGAAACTGGTATTCTTGCTGCGGTCACGCTCACTTCGTCCAATGACAGTGAGGCGAGATTGGAGGTGTTTTCAGAAAAAACCTCTTGAGCCAAGGACATGGCTGGGTAAAGGGCGATGAGTCCCAAAATGATTTTTTTATTCATATTTGTTTCCGATAATGCATACGACCCCGCATGCAGAACATAAAGTGGAAACCTGGGATGTGTATTGACGACTAAAAGGCAAGCAGGCACTTCAATTAAATCGAAGTGCCATTTTTTTAGAGTCACCGTCACCCCGCGGTATTTCCATGCGATTTGGTTGCGAGGCCGGTCTCCGGGCTTGCAAGTTTTGATCTATCGCCTTCCCGAGTTTGAACTCAGTGGCATGTGGATAGACCCGCACTTGCTTACCGTTGCGGGGGCAGCACAGGAATTGCGAATATTAGGTCCGCGCACCTGTTTCCCAGTTTCACCTTGCCTGTAGAAATACAGCAAAGGCACCTGACAACTGGTTGCTATTTTAGTCTAAAGCCTGCTTTTTTGCCAGCAAGCCTACTTTCGACAGCAATGCTCAAATTATCAATTTACTTTGAAAAAACGCGCTTAGCTATTGACCACACTCATTTTTTTAAAAGATAATGGGCTGATGGATGCCGATTTAAAAAGTCTTGAAGAGCGTGTGACGAAGCTGATTGCTTTGTGCGGCCAGCTGCGTGACGAAAATGTGGAGTTGCGTCAGGAGGTCACACGGCTGCATCAGGAGTCGCAATCACTCAAAGTCAATATGACGCAAGCCAGTGTACAACTGGAGCGTTTGTTGTCGGCGTTGCCTGAGGAAGGTCGTTAGTCATGGCAAGTAATCCGATTGATATCGAAATTATGGGCCGCGCGCTCAGCGTGACTTGTACTGACGAAGAGCGTGACAGTTTGTTGCAGGCGGTTGGCTATCTTGATGGTAAAATGCGCGAAATTCGTGATGCTGGCAAGATGGTGAGTGTGGAGCGGATTGCGATTATGGCGGCACTCAATATTACGCATGAGTTGCTGAATACGCGTAGCGGCGGTGTGGATGTGGGCGATGTGAAAAAACGCATTTCAACCATGCAGCAGCAGATTGATGATGTATTATCCGGCCAGCATAAACTGTTGTAATCCGCTTCAATTCACAAAATTTTCATCGTCATTTTTACTAATTGGCGTATCATAAAAACGGTGTGCTAAGGCGTTGCCTGAGTCTAAAATTCCTTGAACTAGTCTTTGTTATAGGTTTCGGCTCATCAGGTGCTGTGCGATCGCACTAAGTTGGGTGGTCTTTTAAGGCTCCCTTGGCGTGTGAACCTAATGTACCTTAGGCTGTTACCACCTGAACTTTTTGGTTCAGGATCTCGGCTCAGGTAACCCCTTAGCGCATTGTTTTCCCTTCTCTTTCTGTGGTTCCTCGCCACGTCATTACGTTTCAACTAGCTGTCGTTGTAAAGTTTCTATTGCAATCTTTAATGGATTGATTAAAAATCCAGTTGGTTACATAGATTAACAATTAACACTCAGGGAGTACGGCATGCGTAAGCTATTTTTCTGGTTTTTTGCATTTGCATTGTTTTCTCAGCAAGCGTTTGCTTATAGCGGTATCACTGCGATAGGCGATAGTTTTTTCGACGGTGGTGATCAAGAGACTGCGGTGGTCAGTTATTATAAGTTATTTGGTAGCGGACAGACGGGTGCGCCTTACAGCAACTATCGTTTTACCAATGGTCCAACAGCCGTTGAATATCTTGCGACCGAGTTAGGTTTAAATTCACCCGCTAGTTTTCAAAATTTTGCAGTTGGCGGCGCAACCACTGCGGATATGCTGACGTTTATGACGAGCTACCTGAATACCGTGCCGTCGATTGATGCTGGACATTTATATGTGCTGGATGGCGGCGGAAACGGTATTGAGACATTCTCAGCACAAGACTCTGCACAAAATATGATTGATATGGTGGCGTTATTGCATAGCAAGGGCGCCACTGACTTTTTGGTGTTAGGTTTACCGGCGCTGGTTGATGCGCCACGTTTTAGTGCTGCTGCGCCAGGCGTGGTCCAGTTTTTAGAGGATTACACGCGAGACTATAACGACTACCTGGTTGCGGGGTTAGCAGGGTTGGGGTTGCCAACGACTGCGAACCTGACTTACTTTGATACCAAAACCGAATTGGAAAACGGCATAGCCTTGGCCGTGAGCAATGGATTCACCAATTTAACAGATGCTTGTTATGACGGTGCAACGGTTTGTGCTGATCCAGATAAGTATCTTTTCTGGGATGATTTGCATATGACGACCAAAGTGCATGAATATCTTGGCCAGCGTCTGTTTGCTGCGATTTCACCTGTACCAGAGCCTACACATGCAGGGTTGCTCTTCGCTGGCCTGCTGTTGGTCTTTGCGCGACGCAGTCTGCGTCCGGCCATATAACTGGTTCGCTGCAACAGCGAGTTTGGCTGATCTGCTTATCGCAATGCGTGATACATCAGGTCGGCCAGGCTGACCACTTCCAGGCAACTTTCATCACAAGACTCCAGAATCACTGGCGGCGCATAGCCAGCTTCACTGGCATCTAGCCAACGCCTTGCACATAAGCACCAGCGATCGCCTGCTTTGAGGCCAGGAAATCCATATTCAGGCATGGGTGTGGATAAATCATTGTCTTGTGCCTGTGAGAAGGCCAGGAATTCATCTGTCATTTCTGCACACACGGTATGCCTGCCCAGGTCTTCAGGGTGAAATCCGCAACAACCATCACGCACAAAGCCGGTGATCGGGCGCATGCTGCAGGGAATGAGTAGGGTGCCAAGAACGTTTTTTGCCATGATTGTCAGCTGTACTGTAACTTGGTTTATGATACTGGCATTTGTTAGACATAAGAAGGTTTTCAGGCATGGCGCGTTACTGGTTGATGAAATCCGAGCCCTCGGATGTTTCGATTGATGATTTGGCAGGGTTCCCGAACCAGACGGTGGATTGGTATGGCGTACGCAATTATCAGGCGCGTAACTTTATGCGTGACCAGATGAAATTGGGCGATGGCGTGCTGTTTTACCACTCCAATTGCGAGACCCCTGGGATTGTTGGTCTTTGTGAAGTCAGCCAGTTGGCTTATCCGGACAGGTTCCAGTTTGTCGAAGGTCACAAGTATTTTGATCCAAAATCTACACCGGAAAATCCGCGCTGGGTGAATGTGGATGTCAAGCTGGTGCGCAAAACCCGCTTGCTGAGCTTGAAGGAAATGCGTGAAGCGCCAGAGCTGGCCAATATGCGTACGCTGCAAAAAGGGAACCGCTTGTCGATTACACCTGTCGACCCCAAAGAGTGGGCGTATATTTCGGCATTGCTGGCTAAGTGATGGTTAACCTGATCAGGACAATACCCTAAATTCCAGATGCATTATTCACGTAGAGCCGCTTATGAACAGACAGCGAAAAAATGCCGTGTTGTATATTCTGGTCGCCGGGTTTTTGATTGCTTTTGTCGGCGTATTGCTGTTTGTGTGGATTTACTTTTCCAGCATGCGTGAGATGCACCAAACCACACGCAAGCTTTATGAGCAGCCTTTTGCCGTCGCCAATGCGGCACTTGTTCTGGAGGCGGATCTTTACCAGATACGCGGCAGTTTGTTATATGCCACCCTGATTGAGGCTGATCGCAAGCAACTGGCAACCACGGTGGATTTTATTGCAGTACACGAGCAACTGGCACAGCAAAAAATTGCAATCATTGCCAGCAGTTATTCTGGCGACCAGCAGCAAGTGACACAACTCAAACAGAAACTGGCATCGCTGAATGTGGTGCGTGACCAGATCTTGCAAGCGCTGCAAACCACACGCTATGCGGATGCCAACCGCCTGATAGAAACGCAGTGGACTGAGCGCTTTAATGAGGTGGCAAGCCTGAGTGAGGCGGTGCTTAACAATGCGAATCAACGCGCAACCGAATACGTGAATGAAAGCCAGCAGCGCCTGGAAAAACACACGACGCATGGTTTAACGTATGCCGCATTACTACTCAGCTTATTTTTGGTCGTCGGTGTTTTTGTGGCCTGGCGTATCTATCAGCTGCATATTGAAGCCGACAAGTTTGCGTTTACCGACTTTTTAACCGGTATTGCCAATCGACGGCATTTTATTCACGAGCTTGAATCCGAGATACGGCGCAGTCAGCGCTACGGGTCGGCGTTTGCGTTTGCAATGGTCGATATTGACCACTTCAAGAAAATCAACGATCAGTACGGACATCATGCCGGTGACCTCATTTTGCAGAACTTCTGTTTGCGTTGTGTCAGTGCCTTGCGCACCAGTGATATGGTGGGGCGGCTGGGTGGGGAGGAGTTCGGTATTTTGATGCCGATGACGGACCTGCATGAAGCTGCGCGCGTGATTGAGCGTTTGCGCTCTGAAATAGATCACAGTGTCATGAGTGATCATGGCGAGCAAATTCACTACACGGCCTCATTCGGGCTGGTGTCTACCTCGCAACTCAGCGAGCAACAGGGCTTGGCACATTTGATGAAAATGGCCGATGCCGCCTTGTATGCCGCAAAGCAGCAAGGGCGCAATCGGGTCTTTATCGCCAATCATTAATCCTACGCCATGCTTTAGATTGAATTATCTTGGTGCATGAATACATGAGGTTTTCGCCTCATGCTTATTGATTGTGCATCCAGTTTATTAACGCACCTTAATGGTGCGTTTTGTCTTTTTTGCTTCTTTGGAAATAAGGCTGTTTCCTCTTTTTGTTTGTTGTTTTGCCTTGTTCTGCAATAACATCTGCAATCTTATCTTTTTCAGGATATTTTCATATAAATAATTGATTGTTAATGGATTAATTTAAATTATCCAGGAGGTTTCTCGTCAGGTTGTGCCTATTTTTTTGTGCATGTGGGCGGTGTTTTCAGGGTTGGAATGCATCTTGCTGAAATGAAAGTGCAGGCTTTCCAACGACACACTGCAGATTGCGGAAAACGGCCGATACGCTGTAATAGATTGGAGCACAACATGACAAAGTTATTGATTGGGTTACTGATAGGGTGCTTGAGTGCACCATTAATGGCAGAACCAGCCGATGCACTGGTTCAGGATTTAAACAGTCGTGTGTTGCGTGTCCAGGTCGGTTTGAAAAATGGTCAATACGGCTTGGGTTCCGGGGTGGTGGTGGCTGAAAACCAAGTCGTGACTAACTGCCATGTGGTCGCTAACGCCAGCAGCATCAGTGTGATGAGTGGCGGCGCGGCTTACCATGCGGTCGGCGTGAAGCCGGACTGGGAACATGATGTGTGTATGCTGCAAATGGAAGATTTGCCACTGTCCCCCGTGACCATGAAATCCAGTCGCGAGCTCAAATACGAACAACCCGTCTTCACCATCGGCTACCCCAGCTTTGTGGCTGCGCCTGTCAGCACCAGCGGTGTGGTCAAAGGTTTGTTTACCATGGATGACTCAGTCATTGTGCGGGCAACCAGCACCTTTAGGCAAGGGGCCAGTGGTGGTGGCCTGTTTGATGACAGCGGTGCACTGGTTGGCTTGATTACCCTAAAAAGCCCTGGCAAAGATGCTTATTATTACTACATGTCAGTGGATTGGGTGAAAGCCTTGATCAGTAAACCGGCAGGGCCGATTGTGGTGAAAAGTGAATTGCCTTTCTGGGGTAAACCAGCCGCTGAATGGCCATATTTCATGAAGGTGGTGTTTCCCTACCTGCATAAAGACTGGAATGGCCTGAAAGTGATTGCCGAACAATGGACAGCCCATGAGCCGCAAAACACCGAAGCCTGGTTTTACTTGGCAGCGGCAGAGTATGAAACGAAAGACTTCAGTATTGCCGAGCAGCATCTGCATCGTGTGGTGAGCATGAACGATCAACATAGCCAGGCTTTTTATTACCTGGGCATGATTGCTGAAGCGAGTGGCAAACATGGTGAAGCGATGGCGAGCGTGGATGCGTTAAAACAACTGGATGCAGAGACCGCTGAAGCGCTGACAGTCGCAATGAAGAGCTTGCCTTAACAGGTAACAGCAAAAGAATAGTAGGTTAAATAGAAAAGCGCCCAACCGGGCGCTTTTCTATTTAAATCGGGTGTGCAATCGCTTATGCCACTGCCATGTCTAGTTCTTCCACATGGTAGTAATGTTCATCATCCCACAGGGTGAAATCTTGTGCGGTGTAAATCGCTTCCTGAAAATGATGAAAGGTTGCGATGCAATGATTCTCTTCGTCCATCACTTGATACATTGTCATACGAGCCACCTTTCCTGATGTTGGTTGTCTGAGTATTGCCGTGATGACATCATGGCACAGGTGTATGACAGTGATTTTGCAGAGCAGCAAGGTGTAATGGTGTCAGTTTGAGGAATGGTGTTTTTTGGCGTCTAGCCAGTGTATTTGCGAGGGATTTCGCCCGTTGTTTCGCGCTTGGCACCAGGCGCTTTTTTGTAAAATGCCCGGGTTGGCGTATAATCCGCAACTTCTGAGGAACGCTGCGAGAGTCATCCGACTCCCAGGCTCAGAGCATTTGCTGCAAAGCATCTCAACGGCGTTCACTTTTCACTGTGCGAGCACGGAAAAAAGGTGAACAAACGTTTCCACCGGTTCTTAGAACTTTTCCTGCTCAGTTTTCATCTTTTTAAGGATTTGAAACATGAATACTGTAGCTGATATCAAAGATTACATCGTGGCCGACATGGGCCTGGCCGATTGGGGTCGCAAGGAGATTGCGATTGCCGAAACTGAAATGCCAGGCTTGATGGCGATTCGCGAAGAGTATGCAGCGCAACAACCACTGAAGGGCGCGCGTATTACGGGCTCTTTGCATATGACTATCCAGACCGCAGTGTTGATTGAAACACTGAAAGACCTGGGTGCTGATGTGCGCTGGGCGTCCTGTAATATTTTCTCTACACAAGACCACGCCGCTGCGGCGATTGCTGCGACTGGTACTGCCGTGTTTGCCGTCAAGGGCGAAACACTGGAAGAGTACTGGGATTACACTCACCGCATTTTTGAGTGGGCTGACGGTGGTTATTCCAACATGATTCTGGACGATGGTGGCGATGCCACTTTGTTGCTGCATTTGGGTAGCCGTGCCGAGAAAGATTTGTCTGTGGTGGCCAATCCTACCTCAGAAGAAGAGATTTGTCTGTTTAATGCGATTAAGGCCAAGCTGAAAACAGACCCAAACTGGTATTCAGTGCGTTTGGCGGCGATCAAGGGTGTGACCGAAGAAACCACCACCGGTGTGCATAGGCTGTACCAGATGCATAAAGAAGGCAAACTGGCGTTCCCGGCGATTAACGTCAACGATTCTGTGACCAAGTCCAAGTTTGACAACCTGTATGGTTGCCGTGAATCATTGGTTGACGGTATCAAGCGCGCGACTGATGTCATGATCGCCGGTAAGATTGCCGTAGTAGCTGGTTACGGTGATGTGGGTAAAGGTTCGGCACAAGCCATGCGTGCCTTGTCTGCACAAGTATGGGTGACTGAAATTGACCCGATTTGCGCGCTGCAAGCCGCGATGGAAGGCTACCGCGTAGTGACCATGGATTACGCCGCAGAACATGCGGATATTTTCGTTACCGCGACCGGTAACTACCATGTGATTACGCATGACCATATGGCCAAAATGAAAGACCAGGCCATCGTCTGTAACATTGGCCACTTCGACAACGAAATCGACGTTGCCGGTATTGAAAAATACCAGTGGGAAGAGATCAAGCCACAAGTGGATCACGTGATTTTCCCGGATGGCAAACGTATCATCCTGCTGGCTAAAGGCCGCCTGGTCAACCTGGGCTGCGGTACTGGTCACCCGAGCTATGTGATGAGTTCCAGCTTTGCTAACCAGACCATTGCGCAAATTGAGTTGTTTACGCAAACCGACAAATATCCGGTGGGCGTCTACACCTTACCTAAGCACCTGGATGAGAAAGTGGCCATCTTGCAGTTGAAAAAACTCAACGCGCAATTGACCACGCTGACAGACGCGCAAGCGGCTTACATCGGCGTGAGCAAAAACGGCCCATACAAGCCCGACCATTATCGTTACTAAGCTGTTTGCATAAGCCCCAAATCTGCGTCAGATGTGCTGGCGCGGGTTTGGGTGTACACTCTCCCCATGTTAATCATGGGGAATCAGCATGTTTAAACTATTGGTCGTATGGGTGTTAAATGCCTTGGCACTGATGGCGGTGGCTTATCTGGTGCCAGGCATTCATGTGGCAAATTTTACGGCGGCCTTGCTGGCGGCAGTGGTGATTGGTTTTGCCAATGTGCTGGTCAAACCAATATTGGTGATTTTAGCGTTGCCCATCACCTTGCTGACGCTGGGGTTGTTTTTACTGGTGATTAATGGCTTGCTGTTCTGGTTTGTCGGCCACCTGTTGCAAGGTTTCTCGGTCAATAGTGTGCTGACTGGTGTGATTGGTGCGCTGGTGTATAGCGTGATTGCATGGATATTGAGCGCGATTGTGCTAAATGAAAAAGACTAAGCCTAAGCCTTGGTCGCGCAACATAAATAAAAGATGAAACAAGTGAATCCTAAAACCTCTTACAGTTTTGAGTTCTTCCCGCCTAAAACCGCGGAAGGCATGGCGAATCTGCGTAATGTGCGTGATGAGTTGGCCACATTCTCCCCAGAGTTTTTCTCAGTGACTTTTGGTGCTGGCGGCTCCACGCGTGACCGCACCATGGAAAGCGTGCTCGAGATCCAAGCCGCAGGTTATGGTGCGGCGCCGCATATTTCCTGTATTTCTTCGAGTAAAGAAGAAATACGTGAGTTGCTGCAAGCTTATCAAGCCAAAGGTATCAAGCGTTTGGTGACCTTGCGTGGCGACATCCCTTCAGGTGAGGTGAGCGCCGGTGACTTTAAATACGCTAATGAATTGGTGAGCTTTATCCGCGCCGAAACCGGCGACTGGTTTCACCTTGAGGTAGCGGCATATCCTGAATTTCACCCCGAAGCAGGGTCCGCGCAAAAAGACCTCGACAACTTCAAACGTAAAATTGATGCGGGGGCGGACTCTGCCATCACACAGTATTTTTACAATGTGGATGCGTATTTCCGCTTTGTTGAGGCCGCGCAAAAGCTGGGTGTGACCGCGCCGATTATTCCCGGCATCATGCCTATCTATAATTACACGCAGTTGGCGCGATTCTCTAATGTGTGCGGTGCCGAGATTCCGCGTTGGTTACGTTTGCGTTTAGAAGCTTATGGCGACGACTTGGCGTCGTTGCGGGCATTTGGTGCAGATGTGGTCACAGAGATATGTGCCAAGCTGATAGCGTCTGGGGTGGATAAAATGCATTTTTATACGCTAAACCAGGCCGGTATTATTGGCCAGATTATTCGGCAACTATAACGCGATCAAACAAAAAAGCGCGACCTGTATAGGCCGCGCTTTTTTACGCTGAAAACTTACTGCAGTGAAAGTCCTTGTGGGTTAAACAAGGCGTCTTCGACGAACAGGTAGTCCTGTTTACGTGTTTCATCCCACAGTACCATCATGGTGATCCAGCGGATATCTTCCATGCTCAGTGTTTCCTGCGGTAGCACCATGGCGCGATCCACAATCAAGTCGCGCTCATAGGCAGTAATGATGTCGCTGCGTTGCAACAAGGTGAGAAAATTTAAGCTTTCATCATTGATTTTGCTGCGCTCCATCTCGCAAAAAATACGGATGGCTGCCGGGTCGTGCAGATATTGCGGTTGTTGTACCGAGCGGCGCAGGTCTTTGACCCAGTCTACCGCATGTAAAATGTCCTGATGATTAAATCCTGCCTGGGATAACTCGTAAGCCATGATGGTTTCGTCGGTTTCTTTCAACTCGAGCGCATCATGTTTATCCCAGTAATTTTGATAAATAAATATCAATACTTCCAACATGTATATAGTCTCCTCAAACACGCTGTTGCATAGACAGCGCTGTTGGGGTGGGTCTGAGTCTCTCTTCAGGCGAGTCGTTGGAACTGACCGCTGGCGAGATGGCTGACCACACCTTCTAATTCAAGTAGTGTTAGCATGGTGGAAACTTGTTCGGGCGTCAAGCCTGAGCGGGCTGAGATCTGTTCTGCAAACAGGGGGTCGAATCCCATGCAAACCAAGACAGGGCTTGCTTCGGCGGGTAAATTAGTCCAATCGGGTGATGGCCCGTTCGGGCTAATCGCCAACGCCTGGTTTGACAGGCGGATGTGCCGTAATTCACTCAAAATGTCGTCGGTCGATTCGACCAGTTTTGCGCCTTGCTTGATCAGGGCGTGGCAACCTTTGGCCACTGGCGAGTGAATAGAGCCTGGAATCGCAAACACTTCACGTCCTTGCTCGATGGCTTGTTTGGCGGTGATCAGCGAGCCGCTGTCAATATTGGCCTCTACCACCAGGCAACCTTCAGATAAGCCGCTGATAATGCGGTTGCGCCGCGGGAAGTTATGTGTGAGCGATGGCGTACCCAGCGGGTATTCAGAGAGAATCAGCCCGTATTGCGCAATCTGGTGCGCCAATGCCTTGTGCCTGGCCGGGTACACAATATCCAGCCCAGTACCGACCACGGCAATGGTGGCACCATCTGCTTTTAATGCGCCCCGGTGCGCGGCGCCATCAATGCCGAGCGCCAGGCCACTCACCACCGCAAACCCGGCGCGGCATAGGCTTTCGGCAAAATTTTCGGCCGTCGCTTCACCTTGCGGTGTGGCATGACGGCTACCAACAATGGCGAGGCCAGGGCGTTTAAGTGTTTGCAGGTTGCCTTTGGCGTACAACACTGGCGGCGGCTGGTCTGTATCCAGCAGTCGTTGCGGATAATAAGGGTCGCCCAGGGTGATCAGGTGGTTATCGGTTTGATCCAGCCAGGCCAGCGTGTGTGCAATGTGCGGGTCATCCATGGCGCGCTGGATACCGTCCGCGACCTCTTTGCTGACCAGGTCGCGCAGTGCTGAGTAGGGAGCCGCCAGAATAGCTTCGGGCGTTTTGAAACTAAGCAGTAACTGGCAGTAAGTGACACTGCCCAGCCCGTCGACCAGACTGAGCGCAATCCATGGGGCGTTTTGTTCAGTGGTGGCGTTGACCATTTAGTGTGTGGGTTATGGTGTGCGCACCACATCTTCTGTGTGTATCGGTTGCGATGCTTGCATCACCAACGCGTAAGAGAGCTTGGCAAAGGTCTTGAATACCATGACCAGGCCAACCGGTTCGTCTGGAAGCTCGATGGTGACCGGGTGTTTAGGATCGGATTCAGGGTCAATCATGCTTGCACCTTTGCGCAGTACGGATAATACGTGACCACGCTCCAGGCCTTGTTCTTCGCCACGGTTGAGTACTACCACGCGGCCATAGCCGGTTTCGTTAATGCCCTCACTCACGCGCGCAATCTGGCCCTGGATTTGTGCCTCTGGTGCATGTGGAATATATGACGGGCTGAGCTCATCCTCCAGCGCAATCAGCTTGTCTTTCACCGCAATTTCTTCTTTGGCTTGCGTCACCGTTAAGGTGGCTGGTTGGCCCGGGCGCAACAACCTGGCTTCTCCCAGATAATGTGCTTCATTGCCCAGGATTTCGCCATTCTCAGGATTTTTAACTGGCTCGCCTTCGCGGTAAATCGCCCAGGCACTTCTGGTCGATTCCGGCAGGTTCTGTACATAAATATGTGTGCCCGGGCTGAGTATTTCGCGTTCTTCCTGAGCTGCAATAATTCTAGGTGCTGCTTTCAGGTCTTCCGGCGAGATCAGCATGGGTTTGGTCAGGAACGGCAGAATCGTGTTCGGTTGTATCGCTGGAATCGCATCGCCTTTAATCGGCGTCACAATCACGCCGGGTTCTAGCGTCACCGATTCACGCACCAGTTTCAATACCGGTTTGCCACTGCTGGTGTCGAGTACAATCACATCGCCGGGGTAAATCCAGTGTGGGTTTTTAATGCGCTCACGGTTGAGTTGCCAGATTTGTGGCCATTGCCAGGGGTTCTTGAGAAATTTGGCCGAAATGTCCCACAAGGTGTCGCCTTTGACCACCACATGGCGGTCAGGATGTTGCGGGCGCAAAGGAATTTCTTCGGCATGTACCAACAAGCTGCTACAAGCCAGTGCAAGCGAGGTTATAATTTGAACAATTTTGGTCATGTGGCGTCTCTGTAATATGCAGTGCAAAAGAGGGGCAGCATCAATGGTGCGCACCATCTGCGCAATATCGACCAATCTAGCATGGGTTTAAAGTTCTTATCAAGGTGAAAAAGCGGGCGTTTTGCCCTGTTTTTCCCACAAACTATTTGAATGGAAAGATTTGTAGAGCATGGCACTACTTCCAATTTTGCAATATCCTGACCCGCGCTTGCATACGGTGGCCAAGCCGGTGCAAGTGTTTGACGACGCATTGCAGCAGCTGGTGAGTGATATGGCCGAGACCATGTACGATGCGCCTGGCATTGGGTTGGCCGCGACGCAAATAGATCGCCACATTCAGTTGATTGTGATAGACCTGAGCAAAGAAAAAGATGATTTGCTGGTGCTTATTAACCCGAAAATCATTGCGCAGTCTGGTAGCCAGGACTACGAAGAAGGGTGTTTATCTGTGCCCGGCATTTATGAAAATGTCACCCGTGCCGAATTTATCACCGTTGAAGCGCAGGATGCGACCGGTAAAACATTCAGGCTGGATGCTGATGGTTTGCTCAGCGTTTGTATCCAGCATGAGATGGATCACCTCAAGGGCAAGGTGTTTGTTGAATACCTGTCAACGCTCAAACGCAACCGCATTCGCAGCAAGATGGTCAAACACGCGCGCGAAATCGAACGCAATAGTTACTAAGCACGGGGAATCAGCATGCGAATTATTTATGCCGGAACCCCGGAGTTTGCCGTGCCTGCTTTGCAGGGTTTGATCGATGCCGGTCATGAGATTGTGATGGTATTAACACAACCAGACCGCCCCGCTGGCCGTGGCATGCAGTTGAAAGCCAGCCCGGTCAAACAGCTCGCGTTACAAAATGGCTTGCGTGTGTTTCAACCCGAGAGCCTGAAACCTGCCGAAGTGCAGGCCGAGGTCGCGGCGGTGAATGCCGATGTCATGATCGTCGCTGCCTATGGCCTGATTATTCCAACCGCTGTGTTGAATATCCCCACGCGTGGCTGTTACAACATCCATGGCTCATTGTTGCCGCGCTGGCGCGGTGCGGCACCGATTCATAGAGCCATCCTGGCAGGCGATGCTGAAACCGGCGTCACCATTATGGAAGTGGTGCCCAAGCTGGATGCGGGCAATATGATCAGCAAATGGGCCGTCGCTATTACCGAGACAGATACAACGCAAAGCCTGCATGATGCTATCAGCCGCGAAGGTGCCCGCTTGATGGTGGAGGCCATGCACATACTGCAAAGCACCGGTGAGCTAGCGTCTGAAGTGCAGGATGAATCGCTGGTGACGTATGCACACAAGCTGGAGAAATCCGAATCCGCCATAGACTGGACAGCCTCTGCGCAACAATTATCACGCCAGGTACGTGCATTTAATCCTTTTCCGGTGGCAACTGCCAAGTTTAAAGATCAGGTGTGCAAAGTATGGTTTGCGCAGTCTGCGACTGGCAAAGGACAGCCCGGTGCAGTGGTGGAAACACAGCCTTTGCGCGTGGCTTGCGGTGACGGTGTGCTGGAAATCCACGAGCTGCAATTGCCGGGTGGCAAGCGCCAGACTGCGCAACAGTTTGTGCAAGGGCAGCATGTGCAGGTGGGTGACCAGTTTGCTTAGTGTGCGCATCTATTCAACGGGCAGCAGCTATTGAAAAATCGCTGTCATCACCGCATATTAGGATGGCAGTGTTGAATGTATTCAAGGAGTAAGTATGTTAGGTAACTGGACCAAAACCTTTGTGCTGATGGCGGCGATTACGGCCCTGTTTGTGGCAGTCGGCGGGGCATTGGGTGGCCAGGGTGGCATGTTGATGGCCTTGTTGCTGGCAGGCGGCATGAACTTTTATGCCTATTGGTTCAGTGACCAGGCCGTGCTGAAGATGTATGGTGCGGTTGAGATTAATGCCGACAATAATTTTGGCAACGGCCAGTTCCGCAACTATTACAACATGGTCAAAGAATTGGCTGAGCGCGCCGAGTTGCCGATGCCGCGCGTGTTTGTGATGAACGAAAGCCAGCCGAATGCGTTTGCCACCGGCCGTAACCCAGAACATGCTGCGGTAGCCGCGACGACCGGCATTATGCAGATTTTGAGTGAGCGCGAGTTGCGTGGTGTGATGGCGCATGAACTGGCGCACGTAAAAAACCGCGATACCCTGATTTCGACTATTTCAGCCACCGTGGCTGGTGCGATTTCATCGATTGCACAATTTGGCCTGATGTTTGGTGGTGGCCATCGTGATGGTGAAGACAGACCTAACCCCATGATTGGTATCCTGATCATGGTGCTGGCGCCTTTGGCGGCTTCGCTGATCCAGATGGCGATTTCACGTTCACGTGAATATGAGGCCGATCGTATGGGCGCTGACATTAGTCGCGATCCAAAAGCCCTGGCTGCGGCTTTGGAGAAAATCCATAATTACGCGCACCAGATTCCTAACATGACCGCTGAGCAGCATCCTGAAACCGGGCAGATGATGATTATCAACCCATTATCTGGCGCAGACCTCAAGGGCTTATTTAGCACCCACCCGCAAACGGAAGAACGCATTCGCCGCTTGCTGGCGTTAGCCAATCAATATTAACCAGTGTGATGATTAAAAAAGGCTTTCTGAGGAAAGCCTTTTTTATTGTGCGCGTTTTTCACTGCCTAATTGAGACGCATCAAGTAGAATAGCTTTTTTTGCCCAGAGATTATCGTTGCAAGTTGCCCAGCTCATTGCCGCACATGCGGTGGCCGAAGTATTGGCCGGACATAACCTGACTGTTTCCATGCCCAAGGCCTTGCGCAAGGTCAAAGCAGCCACGCCGCAACAACAGGCCGCTGCGCAGGATTACAGTTACCTGACGTTACGTTTTTATGCGGAAGCCGCGGCTTACCTGCAAGCGTTGACGCCCAAGCCGGTCACGGATGAACGTGTGCATGCTTTATTGCTGGTGGCATTGTCACAGCTGTTGCATAGCACAGATGATGACTTCACTGTGGTCAACCAGGCGGTAGAAGCGGCCGGTAAAACCGGGCAACGTTGGGCCAAAGGCCTGGTCAACGCCGTGCTGCGCAACTTTTTGCGTCAGCGCACGGATTTGCAATCTCAGATCGCCCAGCGTGAAGAAGTGCAATTTAACTATCCACAATGGTGGATAGATACCCTTAAGCAGCAATACCCGCAAGATTGGCAGGCGATTCTTCAAGTAGGTAATAGCCATCCGCCCATGACCTTGCGTGTAAATGTGCGCAAGACAGATGCGGCGACTTATCTGCAGTTGTTGCAGACTGTGGGCATCGCCGCTAGCCATTTGGGCGGTACGGCCATTCAGTTACAGCAGCCCTTGCCAGTGAGTAAGCTGCCTTATTTTGAAGAGGGTTGGGTCAGCGTGCAGGATGCCGGTGCACAATGGGCGGCGCCCTTGCTTGATTTGCAGCCTGGCATGCGTGTGCTGGATGCCTGCAGTGCACCAGGTGGCAAGACTTGCCACGTGCTGGAAACCAGTGATGTGGAATTACTGTCGCTGGATGTAGAGGCCGAACGTTTGCGGCGTGTACACGAAAACCTGCAGAGATTGGGGCTGCAAGCCAATGTGATCACAGGGGATGCTGCCCAGTCAGACTGGTTTGATGACCAGCTATTTGACCGTATTCTGGCAGATGTGCCTTGTAGTGCCTCGGGCATTGTGCGCCGCCATGTGGATATGAAGTGGTTGCGTAGACCTCAGGATCTGGCAACATTTGCCCGTACACAGCAGGAAATTTTATCGAATTTGTGGCAAATGCTGGCAAAAGGCGGTAAATTGCTCTACGTGACATGCTCGATATTCCAACAAGAAAACGAAATGCAAATTCAGCAATTTTTAACCACGCACGCGGATGCGACAAGGTTGCCGGTCGCTTTTGATGTGTCGATATTACCTTGTCAGCATCAGATAGGCGGGCAGTTGCTGCCTGCGGCTGAGCATGACGGATTGTTTTATGCACTTTTGCAAAAACATTAATCGCTGGTTATGGATAGGGCTGCTGTTGAGCCTGACTAGCTGGATGGTATTTGCTGGCGGCAATCACGCGCATATCCGCAGTGCGGAGTTGGTGCTGCGGGATGAAATATGGACACTGGATGCTGACATTGATATCCAGTTCGGCCGCGCGTTGGAAGAGGCACTGAGTAAGGGTGTCGCGCTGACTTTTTTATATGAATTTCAAATTATTAAACCGCTCAAATACTGGTTTGATGATGAGGTGGTGACTGAGCGCCGCGCCGTGACCCTCAATTACCATGCACTCACCAAGCAATACCTGCTCAATTATCCGCAACAACAAAAAGTGTTCGATAGCCTGGGTGAGGCCAGGCGCGAATTGGGCTCTATTCACGATTGGCGGCTGGTGCCGCATGCCACGCTTGAGAAAAACCAGCCTTACCAGGCGGCGCTCAAAATGCACCTGGATACCAGCAAACTGCCCAAAGCCCTGCAACTAGATGCTCTCGGGGAAAGTGACTGGGAACTGGTCACGCCTACCTTTAGCTGGTGGGTGAAGGAAACCCAGCGCTAGCCTTATGCGTTATGTCCTGATTTTGTCTATTGCGCTGGCAGCAGCCCTGCTTTACCTGCTGTCGCTGGCCAGCGCCAATACTGCCATCAGTGGTGATTACTACCTGGTATTGCTCTATATCAATGCTGGCCTGGCCTTGCTCTTGTTGGGTGTGATTGCTTACCAGCTGCGCCATCTCTACCGCACCACCAAAGCCAAACAGGTTGGCAGTAAACTCAATTTCAGGTTGCTAGTCACGTTTGCGCTGATGGCGCTTATCCCCGGCATGATTGTTTACCTGGTATCGGTGAATTTCCTCTCGCGCTCGATTGAGTCCTGGTTTAACGTCAAGGTGGAGTCTGCTCTGGATGGCGGCTTGAATTTGGGCCAGCGGGCACTGGATATTATGCTGGGGGATGTGAAGGAGAAGGCGCAAAGCATGGCGGTGTCGCTGTCTCTGCAGCCTGCGCGTTCTCATTACAGCCAGATCAACGATTTACGCGAAAAAGCAGGCATTCAGGATGCGGCCTTGCTCAGTGCGCAAGGTGCTATTTTAGCCGTGAGTAGTTCTGACCCCAGCAGCTTTTTGCCTGAATTGCCGTCGGTGCCACAGTTGCGCCAGGCCAGGAGTGGTGTTTACGGAAAGATCGAGCCGATTCCAGGCAAGGGCCTATATATGCGTGTGCTCACCCCTGTGGAGCCACTGGGCATTACGGGTGAACTACGTATTTTGCAATTGATGCAGCCGGTGCCCAAAGCACTGTCGAATACGGCTGAGTCGGTACAGGACGTCTATCGCGAGTATCAAACGCTGTCTTATAGCCGTCAGTCATTGAAAGACATTTTCATGCTGACGCTGACCATGATCCTGTTGTTGTCGATGTTAGGCGCATTGACCATTGCGTTTGCGCTGAGCCGCCGCATGGCACAACCCCTCACCGTGCTGGCAGAAGGCACGCGCCTGATTGCCAGTGGTGATTATTCGCAGCAACTACCTTCGTTTGGTAAAGATGAACTCAGTGTGCTGGTGAAGTCATTTAACAGTATGACGCGCCAGTTGCAGGAGGCGAAAAATGCCTCTGAGCAAAGCCGTCAGCATGTGGAGTCTGCGCGTGCTTACCTGGAAGCGATTCTGTCGCATTTAAGCTCGGGCGTGATGACCATTAATGAGCGTGCAGAGTTGCGTGTATATAACCTGGCGGCCACCAATATTCTGGGGATTTCGCTAGTCGGCTTTAAAAACAAGATTTTTACCGAGGTGGCTGCTGAGAACAGGTATCTCAGCCCGTTCACCGAGCTGGTGATGCAGCACTACGAAGATACCTTGCAGTTTGACCATCATGAGCGGCACCTGACCAGCCAAATTGAAATTGAGGGCGTGCATGGTACGCAGATACTGATGTTGCGGGTGACTCGCTTGCCGGAAGGCGCCGGGCACGGTCTGGTGGTGGTGTTTGATGATGTGACCGCCATGGCGCAAGCGCAGCGTGATGCAGCCTGGGCGGAAGTGGCCAGGCGCTTGGCGCACGAGATTAAAAACCCGTTGACGCCGATACAGCTTTCGGCCGAACGCTTGCAACTTAAGTTGCAGGACAAACTGGATAGCAAAGATGCCGAGATGTTATTCAAGTCGACGGATACCATTGTGAATCAGGTGCAGGCCATGAAGAACATGGTCAATGAATTTAGTGAATACGCCAGAACCCCGGCTGTGCAGTTGGTAAAGCTGGATTTAAATGCTTTAATTCGTGATGTCAGCCGCCTGTATAACGCCTCGGCAGTCAAGCTGGTATTAACGCTGCATGAGCAATTGCCAGAGATACATGCCGATGCAACCATGATGCGGCAAATTTTGCATAACTTGCTGCAAAATGCCCAGGATGCCCTGACACAAGTGAGTGAGCCGCACATTGTTATCTTGACCGATTATGATGGCGAGCGTATAAAATTAACCGTGACCGATAACGGCAGTGGTTTTCCGACCGATGTGATGGCCAGGGTGTTCGAGCCCTATGTCACCACCAAGTCTCACGGGACAGGGTTGGGATTAGCCATTGTGAAAAAAATGATAGAAGAGCAGCGTGGACAGATTCGCATAGACAATCTGCCACAAGGGGGCGCCAGCGTCACCATCAGCTTGCCGGTAGATAAACAACAACAGCGTCGGCGCGTTGAGCGCATCGTGTAAGGAAGTACCATGGCTTCACGTAATATTTTGGTGGTCGATGACGAAATAGGCATCAGGGAGTTATTGAGCGACATCTTGCGAGATGAAGGGCATGTCGTGCGCTTGGCGGAGAACGCCCAGATTGCGAGGGACGAACGTCTCAAGCTACGCCCGGATCTGGTCTTGCTGGACATCTGGATGCCGGATTGCGACGGGATCAGCCTGCTTAAGGAGTGGGCCAATGCCGGATTGCTGACCATGCCGGTCATTATGATGTCCGGCCATGGCACGATTGATACGGCCGTTGAAGCGACCCGCCTCGGGGCATTCGATTTTCTTGAAAAACCCATCGCGTTGCAAAAGCTGCTTAAAACCGTGGGCGCAGCGATTAAACACACTGAGCACCTCGCGCATACTGAAATCAACCTCTCCAGCTTTGGCAAAAGCGCGGTGATCCAGGAGCTCAAACAGCGTCTGGAGCAATTGGCCCGCCATAAAAATACCTTGTTCCTCATTGGCAAAAAAGGCGGCAGCGTGCCTTTATGCGCCAAATTCCTACGTCCGCACAATACGCCCTGGGTGGCACTCACCGAGTATGAAAAGTTAGTCACAGCGCCTATGGAAATCCTGGAGCAGGCACGTGAGGGCGTGGTGTTTGTGGATGAAGTCACCAAGCTGGGCAAGACAGAGCAAAAAGGCCTGAGCCTCTTGATTAATAAATCGGAGAAATATGGCGTGCGCGTGATTTGTGCCAGTGAGCATGGGTTGCCGCAACTGATTGAAAAAGCCATGCTGGAGCAGTCTTTATTGCAAACGCTGGCTGGTGCTGCGGTGAAAGTGCCGTGCCTGGATGAGCACAAGGAAGATATTCCTGATCTGGTGAGTGCCATGGCGACCTTGATGGTGGAAGCCAGCAAGATTGACTATAAGTCGTTTGATGTGGCGGCGCTGAATGCCTTGCGCAATGCCGACTGGCCGGGGGATCTGGATGAGCTCGAGTCTGTGGTGCAAAACCTGCTGATGACCAGTCTGGCCGATGTGATTACGCAAGCGGATGTGCAGCGCGTGTTGGCCAACTTTCAGGGCCAGGCCACCGAGTCAGCTGAGCAGCATATGCCGCTCAACCTCGACCAGCCCTTGCGTGAAGCGCGCGATGAGTTTGAGCGTTTTTACTTTCAGTACCACATGCGCCTGGTGAAAAATAATATGAGCCGTTTGTCTGAGATTTCTGGCCTGGAGCGTACGCACTTGTACCGTAAGCTCAAGCAACTGGGTATCAAGATCAAAGGTTAACTTGATATTGCTGTAAATAAAAAAGCCAGGATTGTCCCGGCTTTTTTATTGGTGATGATTGCTTATTTTTTGCGGTTATCCAGGCTGCAAGCCGTGTCAGGATAAATGCTCAGTAGCCACATGCCACCGGCGATGCCCATGTAAGCGAAGAACGCGTCCAGTGAAGCCTGGGCCAGGATCACGGCCATAAAGGCTGCCAGTACGCCCAATACACGGGCTGACAGGCGGGTTTTAAAGCCGATGATCAGTAGCAGGCCAAATACAAATTGAACCAGGATCAGCAAAGGGGCAAACACCGCTGGCAGCCCAAACTGGCCCAGGGTCATCTGATATTGCAGGTAACCATCAGGCGTATTCAAAATCGCCATCAGTTTTAAAATTACGACCCCAAAAAACACCAGCCCCAGCAAAATCCTGGCCGCTGCGGTTTGAAAACGACACATAGCTTTTCCTCAAATCCTGTTTTTAATAAAGGACGTATGATGCCTGCGGCTAACTACAATTGCAATACAGGTACAATTGCGATATTTGATCCGGAGGGGCGATGGCCGTGCAACGTATTCAGCTCAGTATCCATCACCTGGATAGGCATCATCCCTTATGGGCGGAGTGCCGCATGATCCGGCAGCGTGTATTCATAGAAGAGCAACACGTGCCGGTGGATCTGGAATGGGATGCGGCAGATGAAACAGCCATTCATCTGCTGGCATGCCAGGATGATCAATCCCTGGCATGCGCCAGAGTGTTGCCTGACGGGCATATTGGCCGCATGGCGGTGCTCGCAGAGTGGCGCGGGCGCGGGGTTGGAGAGGCATTGTTGTTGCAGGCCATACAAGTTTGCCAGCAGTTGGATGTCAGTCATGCGCGGCTATCGGCGCAAATGCATGCAGTTGGTTTTTATCAGCAAGTGGGCTTTGAAGTGTGCAGTGAGCCTTACAGTGATGCCGATATATTACATATAGATATGCAACTTGAACTGGTATAATTGCGGTTTCCGTTTTTCTCCAACTTGCAGACATAAAAGGAATTCTCATGTCAAAAATCGTATTTAAAGCCGGTGAAGCAACCGTGTTTTCTGAAGGTAAAGATGTTACCGCCGCGATGCCGGAAATCTTGATCGGTTCTGTAGATGGCCCAGTGGGCGCTGCATTTGCCAACATGATGGCGCAGACCAAAGGCCACACAGCTATGTTTGCCGTACGTGATATCAACCAGATGGTACGCCCGGCGACCATGATGGTGCCAAAAGTAACTTTGAAAGACTCCCTGAACATTGAATTGTTCGGCGGCGTGGTGCAAGCAGGTGTGGCTGATGGCATTACCGATGCCGTGATCGAAGGGATCATTCCTAAAGAGCTGGTGAACGATCTGTGTATCGTGGCATTGCTGTGGGTTGACCCGGGTTGTGCCAAAGAGGCAAACCTGGACAAGGCTGACCTGTACAAAAACAACTACGAAGCGATCAAGCTGGCATTGAAACGTGCCTTGAACGACGAGCCTAGCATTGATGAACTGATCGCTAACCGTCACACAATCAGACACTGTATGTGGGAAGATAGCTGGGATCAGAAGTAATCCTGCTGTTTCTGCCTAACCCCGCAATTGCGGGGTTTTTGTTATGTGGACTTAAAACATGAAGCATTTAATTAAACGCTATCTGACGGTTGTGTATGAAGCGCTATTGCTGCTGGCGTTGGCGCTGGCACTGACTGCTGCGTACATCATGATCATCGGCGATGCCAGTCATGGCTGGAAAAGACTGGGTTTACAGGCCTTGTTGTGGCTGGTGATAGGGACTTATTTTGTGCGTTGCTGGGTGGTGACCGGGCAAACTCTGGCCAGTCAGACCTGGAAGTTAAAGGTGGTTGGCCAGCATGGGCAGTTGCTCGACAGGCAGCAAGCGATGATACGTTATGTGTTGGCCAGTGTGTTGCTACTGCCTGCCGGGTTGACCTTGTGGTGGGCATTGCTGGATCGCGAGCAACAGTTTTTGCATGACCGTCTGTTAGGCTCGCGCATCATTGCCTTGCCGCCAGTGTAGGCGTTGAGATTAGCGTCGCTCGACGTAGTAAAGCATGCCAAGTCCAGCCGCTAAAAAGAGTAGCGTCGGACTGATGGCGCTGACCAGTGGAGACCAGTCGTTGAGTACGCCCAGATGCACAAACACGCGGTTCATGATCTGGTAAACCACGCCCAGGAAAATCCCGGCAAAGATTTTGGCACTGATGCCCCCTGCACGCTGCTGTAAAAAACCAAACGGCAGTGCCAGCATCACCATCACCAGGCAGGCCAATGGATAGACCAGTTTGGACCACAGCGCGACCTGGTAACGGGTGCTTCTCTGGCCATTCTGGTGCAGATACTGGATAAAGCTGTACAGATTCCAGGCGGACATTTTTTCCGGCAACACCAGCAGTACATTGAGTAGCTCTGGCCGGATTAGCGACTCCCATTTGGTCTGCTTGAAGAATTGCGAGGTAACGGAGTTGTTCTGCGCCGATTTGCTGGTGTGCATTTTGGTTTGTGTCACATTGGACAATATCCAGTGGTCATCTTCAAAATAACCTTTATCGGCATGGCTGATATTGCGCAAGCGGAATTGTGCGTCAAAATCATAAATACGAATATCCACTAGGCTGGTGTCAGGCATAACGGTAGCGACATTGACAAAACTACTGCCATCCTTGATCCACAAGCCTGACTGGAAGTCCTGTGCGACCACTGAGTCTGTGGCCTGGATGCGGATGCGTTGCGCCATTTTTTCACTGATAGGCGCAATGATTTCACCGATCAAAAACGTCACCAGTGCGAATACCAAACCAATACTTAACAGCATTTTTGCGATGGTTTGCAGTGAAATGCCGCTGGTGCGCATCACAATCAACTCAGAGCTTGAGGCCATAGCGCCCAAGGTGTAAACAATACCTAAGAGTACAGCCACGGGCGCAACTTCATAAATGTGTCCAGGAATACTCAGGCCGACATAAATCAGCATGCTGTTGATGCCGTAGTGCCCACGTCCCAGGCTGTCCAGCTCTTGCAGCAGGTCAAAGAAAGAAAACATGGCGAGCAGGCCTAACAACACCAGCATGATGTTGAAGCTGATTTCTTTCCAGAAATAGCGGTTGAGGATAGTCAGCGTCATATTTTTACACGCTTTGCCCGGCGTTTAAACCAGTCAGGAATGAGTGGTTTGAGATATTTGCGGCGGTGGTAGAGATACCAGCCGAGCAGAACGAACATGAGATGGACTGGCCATAGGCCAATCAGAATCGATATCTTGCCCTGCGTGATCCAGGCCTGGAAGATGCTCAGCATATTGTTGTAGATAATGAATATCAGGATGGCAAACATGATATTCAGTGAGCGCCCAGCACGTGGGTCGACAAAACTGAGCGGGATAGCCAGCAATACCATGACAATGGTTGAAATCGGAATTGCCAGTCGCCAGTGCAGTTCGGCATGATCGGCGGCTGTCGCACCAAAAATCAATGACTGTGTTGTTCTGGTCTGTGCAGTACTGGAAGGGGGCGCCGCCTCTTTAATTTCTACACGGATGTCGTAGCGCTCAAATTCGGTGGTCATTACCTCTAGTGTATTGGGCGTAATTTCATAACGTCTGCCGTGCTCCATACGTAAAAAATTATCGCCATTCGGGGCTTTATAGCGCGTTCCACTGTTGGCTGTGATGATGCCGGTTTTACCATTTTGCTTGGATTGCACAAAGATGTTTTTGACCTCGTAGCCCAACTTATCAAAGCTTTCAATAAAGTAAATCCGTTCGCCGTTGTTGGACTCTTTGAATGTGCCAGGGCTGATGGAGGACAGCTCATCACGCTTTTTCAACTGTGCGCGATAATTGTCTGCTTTTTCATTTGCCCAAGGCATGATGATCAGGCTGAACAAACTGATGATCAGCACAATCGGTGTAATGAAGCGCAGGATCGGTAGTACCCATTGACGTAAGCTGAGCCCGGCATTCATCCAGATGACCATTTCTGAGTCGCGATGCCAGCGGGTCAGAGTTAGAAGCACCGCCAGGAAAATGGCGAGCGACAGCATCATGGGCATGAACTGCACCAGGCTGAAGGTCAGGATAGTGCCTATGGCATCGTTGGGTAAAATGCCTTTAGATACTTGGCGCACGATGTTACCGGCGCGTTGCGCCACGACAATACCCAGGATAATCAGGAAAATGGCAGACGCTGAGGACATCAGCTCTGCAGACAATGCACGTTTGAATATTTTCAATTTAAATGCACCGCTTTGAAATCAGCATAAAACACTAGATAATACAACCATCACTCAGGCAAATTGCATGGAATCACAAAGGATAAAGATGGAATTTAGCATAAAAAGCGCTGCCCCGGAAAAATTGCGTACGGATTGTTTACTGGTCGGCATTTATGAAGGCCGGAAACTGACGGATTTAGCTAAATCACTGGATACGGTGAGCGAAAAAGCCATTTCGGCCGCGCTGAAATCTGGCGATATGGAAGGTAAAACCGGTAGTACGCTGTTATTGCGCCAACTGGCTGGTGTGGTGGCGCCGAGAGTGATGCTTGTGGGGTTAGGCAAGACGGACGATGCAAGCCTAAAAAGCTTGCGTAACAGCTTCCGCGCTGCGGTGAAAGCACTGCCGGCTGGCGTGGAGAATGTGGCGACAGATTTTGCTAGCCTGAGTATCAAAAAAACAACGGTGCAGCAAAAAGCGGCTGCCCTGGCTGAAGTGGCGCTGGACGCTACTTATAAAGTGAATGCGGTGAAAGAGAAGTCTGTGGAGCCGCATCCACTTAAACAAGTAATCGTACTGGCGGAAAAAACTGAGCAGGCGGCTGCGACTGAGGGCGTTAGCCAGGGTAGCAGTGTAGGGCAGGGCGTGGCATTGGCTAAAGATCTGGGCAATTTGCCACCGAACATTTGCACACCTAGCTATCTGGGCAAGCAAGCTGAGAAATTGGCCAAAGAATACGGCTTCAAGGTCGAGGTGCTGGAGCAGGCCGCGATTGAGAAGCTCAATATGGGCTCTTTTTTAGGCGTGACGCGTGGCAGCGAAGAGCCTCCACGCTTTATTGTATTGCAGCATCTGCATGGCAAAAAATCGCAAAAACCTGTGGTGTTGGTGGGCAAGGGCATTACGTTTGATACCGGTGGCATTTCGCTCAAACCGGGCGCCGACATGGATGAAATGAAATATGACATGTGCGGTGCTGCTTCTGTGCTGGGCGTGTTTAAAGCCTTGGGCGAGTTGAAGCTGCCACTGAATGTGGTGGGCTTGATTCCGACCTGTGAAAACATGCCGAGTGGCCGTGCGACCAAACCAGGTGATGTGTTGACCAGTATGTCTGGCCAGACCATTGAGGTGTTGAATACGGATGCAGAAGGCCGTTTGATTTTGTGCGACGCGCTGACTTACGCAGAGCGTTTTGAGCCAGCGGCAGTGATTGATATTGCCACGTTGACCGGTGCTTGCGTCATTGCGTTAGGGCATCATGTCAGTGGCCTGTTTGCCAATAATGATACTTTGGCCAAGGCCTTGCTGGCGGCGGGCGAGCAAGCAAATGACCGCGCCTGGCAAATGCCATTGTGGGACGATTACCAAGGTCAGCTGGACAGCAATTTTGCTGATATCGCCAACATTGGTGGCCGTGCCGCAGGCAGTATTACCGCGGCTTGTTTCTTATCACGCTTTGCCAAAAAGTATGACTGGGCGCATCTGGATATCGCGGGCACGGCCTGGAAATCTGGCAAGGAAAAAGGCGGCACGGGCCGTCCGGTACCATTGCTGGTGACGTATTTGCTGGATCAGGCAGCCAAATAACGCGTCATGACCAAAATCCGTTTTTACACTGATGTCACTGATCCACCTGCGTTGATACAACATCTGGTGAGCCAGGCGTTATCACGGCAGCGCAGTGTGACCATTTATGTGCCTGACCGTGAGCAGGCACAAAGGCTGGGTGATCAGTTATGGCAGCAAACGGCGGACAGTTTCTGGCCGAATGCATTGGCTGATGCCGAGTACGCCGCATTGACGCCGGTGCAACTGGCCTGGCAGCCGGAGCAAATTCGCCAGGATGATTTGCTGTTTAACTGCCAGGCGGTCCTGCCTAAGTTTTTCAGCCGTTTTCGCCATGTGTTTGAGTTGATAGGCACCGAAGAGGCTGACAAAATGGCCGGGCGGCAGCGGTGGGCATTTTATCGTGACCGTGGTTACGAGATTCAGCACATGAATAAGCAAACGCAATAACAAGCCTTGCAAAGGGGATGGTGTGGATATTTCAGAAATTCCGGTATTAACCAAAGTTGTTCAGAAGTCAGCGGCGCCTGCGATTGAGATGGATGAGTTGGTGGCGCAGCTTAAACAGGCTTTGTTACCGGAAATCACGCAATTGGTGGCTGCACAACTGGCCGAGCATAGTCCAGGCACCCTTGCGGCCGGACAGCAATCTCTTGCCGACTACGCCAATACCTTGCAACAAGAAGTGCTGGCGAAGGCACAGTCGCAGGTCGGTGATAGCATTCAGGCGATAGAACAAGCCTTCCGCGAGGCCATGGGCAATGTCAGCAAGCAGCAATTGCAAGTGTTTGAAGAACAGATCGGCCGCTTGAACGAAACGCAGCAATCGCAATTGCAGGCCAATGAGCAATCATTCCAGGCCGCATTGGAAAACAATATCCAGCAACAATTACAGGCGGTTGAAGAGAAGTTGTCGCAGTTGGGTGACACCCAGCAGCAATTGCTGGCAGCCACCGAGCAAACTGTGCGCGACACGGTGGATAAAACCGGCCATCAATGGTTGGGTGAGACCTTGTCACCGCTGATAGATGCGCAACAGGCGCAGATGGAAAGCCGTTTGCAATCTTTGCGTGAGCAGCTTGAGCAGGGCCTGGTCGATCATTTGCAACAATTGCAAGAAACCAATAAACAAACCTTGTCTGATAGCCAGGCATCAGCTGCTACCACGCTGGTGGCAGACTACAAGCAATCACTGCAAGAGGCATTTGCCGAGTTAAACGCTGCACAAATGGCGGAGTTTAAGCAGAGCATGCAAGCTGAGCTTGCGGCATCAGCGCCTGCCTTGGAGGAAAAAGTGGCAGCAGTGGTCGCCGTGCAATTGCAGGAAATGGAGGCCGAAATGAACAAGCGCCTCAAGTCACGCATTCTGGAAGTGTTGCAGGGCATCAAGTTTGTGATGCCTACGGTTTAATTTACGCGTTTGCCAGTGTCAGCATAACTGGCGTGTGGTCGCTGGGGCGCTCCAGTTTGCGTGGTGCCTTGTCTATCACGCAGCTATCGCACAGCGGCTTTAAGGCATCACTGACCAGAATGTGGTCTATGCGCATGCCCATGTTGCGGCGGAATGCGGCCATGCGGTAATCCCACCAGCTAAACTGCCCGGCCTCGTCGTTAAACAGGCGAAAGCTATCGTGTAAACCCAGTGCCAATAATCGCTCAAAGGCTTCCCGTTCGGGCTGGCTCACCAGCACTTGCCCTTCCCAGGCAGCCGGGTCATGGCAATCTCTATCATCCGGCGCAATATTGTAATCCCCTAACAGTGCGAGTTTTTCGTGTTGTTTCAACTCGTCCGTCACCCAGTTCTGCAGAGCCGCCAGCCAATTGAGTTTGTATTGATATTTATCTGAATCCAGCGCCTGGCCATTGACCACATAGGCGCAAATTATACGTACGCCCTGTATCGTAGCCGCAATAATACGCTTTTGTTCATCGGCAAAATTTGGCAGGTCAACATGGACATCTTGCAGTGGATGCGGGCTGATAATCGCCACGCCATTATAGGTTTTCTGGCCATTATGCACCGCATTAAACCCGGCTTCTTGCAAGGCAGCATAGGGAAACTTGCTATCTTCCTGCTTGGTTTCCTGTAGGCATAACACATCCGGCTGGTTGGCAGCCAGCCAGTCCAGCACATGTGGCAAGCGCACAGTCAGGGAGTTGACGTTCCAGGTAGCCAGTTTCAACAAAGTTCTCCACAAAAGAATCAGCAAAATGCGCTTGCAATGCGCCAAGGATGCACGCGCATTTTACACGACTCTTTTATCGCTGCCTGCCACGTAGGTGTCGACACGCGCTGCCATATCAGACAAATGGCGTATTTTTCAATCGCACGCTCCCCGTTACAGTGAGGTTTGCATGGTTTGAGATCAGGAGCAAAAGATGAAAAATAGTCAGGGAACCCTTGCGGGTTTCTCTAAAACGGAGTGGTGGTTAGTGTTGGCGATTGTGCTGGTAGCAATAGGTCTGCGGCCGGGGATTGTTTCCATGGGGCCTGCGTTGCCTGCCATCATCGACGCCTTTCAATTGAGTCACGCCATGGCCTCGATGATGACGGCGATTCCTGATGTATTAATGGGGGCATTGGCGTTGCCTACGCCGTGGCTGGTACGCCGATTTGGCGTCAATAACGTGCTGATGTTTGCGTTGAGTGTGCTGAGTCTTTCGATGTTAGTACGCGCTTACTCTGCCGGAAGTGGTTTGCTCATGACCAGCACCGTCGGCGTAGGGGCTGGTATTGCCGTTGCCGGCGCCATGTTTGCAGGCATCGTTAAAGCCAGTTTTGCCAATCGAGCGGCATTCATCATGGGCATTTATGCTACCGCCTTGTCATTGGGCAGCACTTTGTCGGCCGGGTTGACGGGCTGGATATTGCAAGCTGCGGGCTGGCGGGTCGCGACCGGCTTGTGGACAGTGCTGGGGGTGATTGCCATGGTGGCCTGGTGGCAAGTCATACGCAAATCAGTCACTACTCGCGCAGTCAATGTGACTTCGACACAGGCAGCACCCTCGCGCCTGCCTTTACGCACCCCTGTGGCCTGGATGATTGCCTTGTTCTTTGCCTGCGTTAACTTCCTGTTTTATGCCATTCTCACCTGGACGGCGGCGATGTATCAGGAAAGTGGCATGCCTGCTGCCGAGGCCGGCGCCGTCCTGGCCAGTTTTACGTTTTGCTTTATGTTGGCCAGCCCGGTGGTTGGCATGTATAGCAGACACCCTGATCGACGTGGTTGGCTCGCGGGATGTGCCTTGGTTTCTACTATTGGCCTGGCAGGCATGGCAACACCTGGTGCCTGGCCGTGGCTTTGGGTGCCGCTGACGGCGTTTGGTCTCGGCGGGGCATTTACGTTGGCCATGACCTTGCCGCTGGACAATACGCATACGCCGGATGCGGCCAATCGCTGGAATGCGTTCGTATTAACGGTTGGCTATCTGATTGCTGCGTGTGGCCCTTTTATTGTCGGTCGCATGCGCGATGTGAGTGGTCACTTCGAAGGTGGTTTTCAGTTGTTATGCCTGGTGTCTTGCCTGATGTTTTTGCTTGCATTTACCCTGAAGCCTGGCCAGGCCGCAGGGTAGTGATGAATCACTGATGATGCTTTCAGCACGCGTGATGGATGGGGGCTAAAGAGCATAGTCGTCAATTCGATTGATACAGCTATAAATTGTTGTCTGTTTGCTTAATGTGATGAGCCTGCTGTGCGGTATAAACACAGTTGGATGAGATTGGCCGTGATCGGCTAATCCAATGTTTTTTCACGTTGTTCGGATACTCATGAAGCGCGGATTGATTCTTACATTATGCAAATGGCTGCTGGCATGCGTGTGCCTGGCGATTGCGACTGTGACCGCTGCGTCCGAGCATATCAAGTTACAACTCAAGTGGCATCACCAGTTTCAGTTCGCCGGTTATTATGCGGCCCAGCAACAGGGCTATTACCGTGATGAAGGGCTGGACGTCGAGATCATCGAAGGCAGCAAGGATAGGCCGCCTTTACAGCAGGTGTTGTCAGGCCAGGCAGACTACTCGATTGGGGATTCAGAGATCCTGGTCTCCCGCGTTGCTGGTAAACCTGTGGTCGCGCTGGCCGCCGTTTTTCAGCACTCTCCTTATGTCATGCTCAGCTTGAATGAAAGTGGCATATACCAGCCTGAAGATCTGATCGGCAAACGCATCATGATGTCTGGCGATCAAGGCGGCCTGCAGTTTAAAGCCATGTTGCTCAAACGCAATCTAGATATCAGGCAGATGACCATTTTGCCGCATAGCTGGCGTTTGCAGGACTTGATTGATGGCAAGGTGGATGCGATCTCGGCCTACGCCATGGATGAACCTGTGCAATTACAGCAAATGGGATACTCGCCTGCCATCATTAGTAACCAGGGCTATGGCGTGGATTTTTATGGTGATATTTTATTCACGACCGAGCGAGAATTGGCCATGCACCCGGAGCGCGTGGACGCTTTTCTGCGAGCGACTAAAAAAGGGTGGGCATACGCATTCAATCATAAAGAGACGCTGGTCGAGCAGATTGCCGCTATGCCTGGGGTATCCAAACGTGGGATCACCAAGCAAACGCTGATGCAGGAAGCCCGTTTGATGGTGCCCTATGTGTTGTCAGAAGTGGTCCCCTGGGGGCATATGAATGAAGACCGTTGGGATAGTATTGCCAGCACGTTTGCTGAGCTCGGGCTGATTCCGGCGCAATACAGCCTGAAAGGGTTTGTGTATCAGGGCGATGTGCTGGTGAAACGGCCCTATATGCTGTGGTTCACGCGAGGTGTGGCTAT
The DNA here is from genome assembly GCF_046765995.1 of Methylophilus sp. 'Pure River'. Lineage (NCBI taxonomy): Bacteria > Pseudomonadati > Pseudomonadota > Betaproteobacteria > Nitrosomonadales > Methylophilaceae > Methylophilus > Methylophilus sp. 'Pure River'. Next base: position 85,771 of record NZ_JBKOUE010000010.1, read on the forward strand.
TCTGTTGCTGGTATTAGGGGTGACTTTTCTGTGGAACTTGCAGATCAGGCGGCAAGTGGTCCATCGCACCCAGGCATTACAAAACGAAATTGACCGTCGTACACAAGCGGAGTACTTGCTCAAGGTGGCAGGCAGCGTGGCGAAAATCGGCGGTTGGGTGATAGATCTTAAAACCAACCTTATACATTGGTCAGACGAAGTGGCCATTTTGCATGATATGCCGCCGGGTTACTCGCCAACGGTAGAAGAAGGCTTAAGTATGTTTGTGCCTGAGTATCAGGCATTGATGTGTAGCGCGATTCGACAATGTATTGATGAAGGCATGCCTTATGACCTGGAAATGGAAAAGATCACGGCCAATGGTCGCCGTTTCTGGGTGCGCGCCATGGGGCGGCCGGTGCGCGATAGCGAAGGCAATATCGTTAAACTGCAAGGATCATTGCAGGATATTACCGCACACAAACAGCTCGCGGCTATCAAACAGGGGCAAGATAGAATTCAGGCCATGATGCTGGCCGATGTAGCGTTGCCAGACATTTTGCACGCTGCCGTGTTACTTATCGAACAGCATTTCCCGGATGTCAGTTGTGCCATGTTGCTGCTGGATAAAGAAGGCCAGCATTTGCGCCGTGCCGCTTCTGCCAAGCTACCTGCGGCCTATGCAAAAGCCATTGATGGCCTCGAGTTGGGCACTTGTGGCATTGCCGCGCTGACAGAAGGCCGCGTGATTGCTGAAGATATCAGTACGCATCCCTTATGGCGGACATGCAGTGAACTGGCCATCACCCATGGATTGCGCGCCTGCTGGACCATGCCGATTTTATCGCGCAGCCGTCGTGTACTGGGGGTGCTGGCCATGTATCGCCAGCAACGGCATAGCCCGCACGTGACAGAACTGGATTTTATCGACAGCTACGCCCAGATCCTCGGGCTGGCGATTGAGCGTGAACAGTCAGATGAGCAACTGCATTTGTTGCGAAATGGAGTGTCCAGGCTCAATGATATTGTGATGATTACCGAATCGCCGCTGCACGCGCCCATGCAGCAAAAGATCGTGTTTCTGAACGACGCATTTACCCGTATTACTGGCCGATCAGTCGACTTACTAGGGGGTATTTCCCCCTTTGAGTTATTTCAGGAGGCGACACCAGGGCGTGAACTGGAGCGCATCAAAGAAGCCTTCCAGCACATGCGCCCAGTCAAAACCGAGGTGGTGACTGTGAATGAGGACGGCGTAGGCATTTCACTTGAAATGGATGCACTGCCGTTGCTGGATAAAGGGGGCTTGGTCACCCATTGGGTGGCGGTGCTCAGGGATATTACTGAACGCAAACAGGCTGATGCGCAAATTCGCCAACTGGCTTATTACGACACCATGACCGGCTTGCCTAACCGCATGTTGTTGCAGGAAAAGCTGGCATCCCATGTGCGCAAAGCCATGCGCAAGGAAACCGGCGGCGCCTTGCTGTTTATTGATATCGATAACTTTAAAACACTCAATGATACGCATGGCCACGATGTGGGGGATGCCTTGCTGGTTGAAGTGGCCAAGCGCATCAAACAGTCAGTGCGACGCTTTGATACTGTCAGCCGCCTGGGCGGCGATGAGTTTGTCGTCGTGCTCGACAGCTTGCATCATGATGCCGCACAGGCCGAAAAGCAGGCCAGACGCGTGTGCGAAAAGATTCTGGCTGCGTTTAAAAAGCCATTTAACCTCAAGCATTACCAACACTACACCACGCCCAGTATCGGCGTTGTGCTGTTTGATCCGGAACACATGAGCCAGGCAGACGAGCTGCTGCGCCGTGCCGACATGGCGATGTATAAAGCCAAAGAAGCCGGACGCAATGGTTATCAGTTCTTTGATACGCAAATGGAAACTGAGCTGCGCCAACGCGCGGCGCTGGAAGCTGATTTGCACATTGCGCTTGAAAAACAGGAGTTCATCCTGCATTTTCAGCCGCAATACGACCAGCAACACCATATCGTGGGTGCTGAAGCACTTGTGCGCTGGCAGCATCCTGACCATGGCGTGATTATGCCGGGGCAATTTATCAGCCTGGCAGAAAATACCGGCCAGATTGTGGCGTTGGGCCGCTGGGTATTGCAAGAAGCATGCGGCATGTTGCAGCGCTGGGCCGATCACCCGGCGCTACGTCACCTGGTGCTGTCGGTTAATGTCAGTCCCAAGCAATACTTGCAGCCAGAGTTTGTGGCAGAAGTGCAGCAAATGCTTGCTGACACAGGCATAGACCCCGGCAACCTCAAGCTGGAACTGACGGAAAGCATGCTGGTCGATAATGTGGAGGACATCATTGCCAAGATGGCTGCCCTCAAGCAAACCGGTGTCTGCTTCTCGCTGGACGATTTTGGCACTGGGTATTCTTCGTTGTCTTACCTGAAACGCTTACCGTTTGACCAGTTGAAAATCGACCAGTCTTTTGTGCGCGATATGCTCAATGGCCACGACCACGAAAGTATCGTCAACGCCATCATTTCACTGGCGCAGAGCCTCAAGTTGGAAATCCTGGCCGAAGGTGTCGAAACCGAAGCGCAGCTCAATGTACTGCAGGACCTAGGTTGCGAAATTTTCCAAGGCTATTACTTTACGAGGCCTTTGCCCTTAGAGATGTTTGAAGCCTGGGTTGCCCAGTCGCAACAGCCTGCCAGGAGCAACGCTGCCTTACAGGCCATATAAGAGCCATGTCTGTGCAGCGTGGAGGTGACTCAGCTCGGTTGGTATAACACAAACACACCTTGAAACGTGGACGTTACTCTGGCTTCGCACAGAATGTGCGCATTCACGACCAGTTTGGCCCGTCCACGCTGGCGGTAACTGTCCAGGAATAATGGCCAGTCCTGCACGGATTGCAAGGTCGCCACACACTCAAAATCGCTATGCACTGGTAGCAGGAACTTGATCTCCTGCTGCTTGATCACCAGATTTCCCGTCAGTCCGGCTTGCTGTATTTTGTGTTGCAGCAATGACCAGGCCGTCGTGATCGAAATGGCGGCAATACTGCCACCAAATACAATATCCAGATGATTTTTATTAAGCGCATAAGAGCCACGCACGTGCAGTTCGGTGTCTGCAATCTGCGTGATCTGGATACCCAGATTCCTGGTTTGCGGGATCAGTTCAAACAGCTTTTGTTCAAAGGTGGTTTCAAGAGTGGTCATTGCTTGTCCTTATGGCGGCGGCTTAAAAGTAAAAAGCCTCAAGCAAGGCTTGAGGCTTTTAGAGGCTAGCCATTGTTGATTGCTCAACAATAGTCGACATTAAGCCGCGAAATTCTTCGCCGCGAATTCCCAGTTCACCAGGTGATTCAGGAATGTTTCGACAAATTTTGGACGCACATTGCGGTGGTCGATGTAGTAAGCGTGTTCCCATACGTCGATAGTCAGCAAGGCAGTGTCGCCAGTCGTCAGCGGGGTGCCTGCGGCGCCCATGTTGACGATATCAACAGAGCCGTCCGCTTTTTTCACCAGCCATGTCCAGCCTGAACCGAAGTTACCCACGGCTGAAGCCTGAAAAGCCTTTTTGAACTCTTCGTATGAACCCCATTTGGCGTTAATGGCTGCTGCCAATGCACCGCTTGGCTCGCCGCCACCGTTTGGAGACAGGCAGTTCCAGAAGAACGTGTGGTTCCAAACCTGGGCTGAGTTATTGTAGATGCCAGCAGAAGATTTTTTGATGATGTCTTCCAGCGCCGCATTTTCAAACTCGGTCCCTTTGATCAGGTTGTTGAGGTTGGTCACATACGCTTGGTGATGCTTGCTGTAGTGGTAGTCAAATGTTTCTTCTGACATGTGTGGGGCCAATGCATTTTTTGCAAATGGCAAAGCTGGTAAGGCGTGTTCCATGGAGTTTCCTTTTTTGGTTTGTTGAAATGGTTGCCTGCTTTTGTAAGCTAAGACGTTGCGACATTAGAGTCACGAGACTGGCAAAGGTTTACCAATTTAGTAGGGTTATTTTGCCATATTTTGCGGTCTAGCAAAACCTTGACTGCGCCATCATTGTGCAGAAGGGGGTTATTTCTTGCGTGCACGCGGATGGGCAGCGTCGTAAATTTTACTCAAATGTTGAAAGTCTAGATGGGTGTAAACCTGGGTGGTGCTGATATTGGCATGTCCCAGCATTTCTTGCACGGCACGTAAATCACCGCTACTTTGCAAGACATGACTGGCAAAGCTGTGGCGCAACATGTGCGGGTGCACATGATTATGCAGCCCTTGTTTTGTGACCCAGTGGTTGATACGGGTTTGCACGGTGCGGGCATGGATGCGGCGGCCTTGCTGGCTAACAAAGACGGCCATTTCTGCTGGACGTTTAGTGAGCCACAGCGACCTTATGGCCAGCCAGTCTTTGAGCGCAGAGATGGCTTTGCTGCCCAAGGGCACCATGCGGGTTTTGTTGCCTTTACCAATCACTGTGATCAGGCCTTCTTGCAGGTCCAGTCTGTCCAGATTCAGGCCAACCAGCTCGCTCAGGCGCAGGCCTGAGGAGTAAAACAGCTCCAGCATGGCACGGTCGCGTTGCGTAATCGCTTCATCCCCTTCAATCTCGACCAGTTTGATCGTTTGTTCAATCGACAGTGCGTGTGGCAAAGATTTTGGTGCTTTAGGTGCGCGCAAACCAATCACGGGATTGGCCGGAAAATTTTTATGTAACACCAGGTAGCGGTAAAAACCACGCCAACTGGACAAAATACGTGCGATGCTGCGGCCATGCATGCCCTGGCTGTTGAGACTGGCTATTTGGCGACGAATGTCTTGCGGGGTGAGTGACTGCAGTTTGTCTGCATGTTGTTGTAACAAGCGCTCAATATCGCGCTGGTAGTTATTGCGCGTGTGCTCGCTGAGCCCACGTTCAAAGTGCAGGAAGTCGAGGTAGTCATCCAGCAGCTCATGCATGATGACCGCCTCTAAGAATAGGCCCTACGCTGACAATTGCCGCAAGAATATCCCTCTTGGCGGAAACCTCAGCGGGGGCTTTCATATGATGTATCTGGCCAGAGAAGCGCTGACCAACTCTCCGATACGGTTGAGGAACAGGGTGCCCATGCCCGCGTAGAAGCGGCTACGTTGTTCACTGGGGATCGCCATCAGGCCAAAAGTGACCTCCTGGTAGCGCATAGGGATCACTGCCAGTGACGCAGGGGTATCCGTAAACCAGCCGGCGATATCCATGGTGGGCAAGGTGCCGCAATAAGGCTGGCTCAGGTCTTTGGCCCAGTTTTTGAGTGAGTCTTCTGCGTCTATGAACAGGTGGTCAGCAGCATGACTGTCGTTGACCCAGAGCTTGAGTTGCGCATTAGGCAACTGGAAGTGTGTCGCCAGAAACTCCACCAGGTGGGTATGAAGTGCGGCGACATCCTTGGCAAATAACAGCCCAAGTGTCAGCTCGTGCACCTTGTTTGCCGTGGCTTCGTTTTCTTCGGCGGTTAAAATCAGCTCGGTAAAGCGTGATTCGAGTACGCGTATTTTGTCGCGCTGGGCAATCTGCTGGCGTTCTGCCAGTGAGATGGTGCCTTTGCCATGTGGGCTGGGTAAAAAGAGCTCTGCCAGCAAGTGTGCATGACTTTCGAAAAAGTCTGGATGCGCCTTGAGGTAGTGCTTGATATCGCTTTCGTTAATGCTGTCTTCCATGATACTGCTGTTCTTATCTCTCTAAATCTCGATTTCGCCGTCAAAGACAATCTCTGCCGGTCCTGTCATCATGACCGGTGCGTGATCGCCCGCCCATTGAATGGTTAAAATGCCGCCACGGGTGTGCACTTTGACCGGGCTTTGCAATGCGCCCAGTTGTATGCCACTGACTGCCGCGGCACATGCCCCTGTGCCACAGGCCAAGGTTTCACCACTGCCGCGTTCATACACGCGCAGGTTGATTTCATGCTCGTTAAGTACCTGCATAAAACCCGCATTCACCCGTTGCGGGAAGCGTGGGTGAGATTCGATTTGTGGCCCCAGGCTAGCGACTTCGGCCGTGTGTACGTTGTCTACCAGCATGACGGCATGCGGGTTACCCATGGATACCGCACTCACGGTCACGGTTTCGTGGTTGAGCGGGAGTTCGTAAGAGGTGGCTTGTGCCTCGGCCTCAAATGGAATCTGCTTGGGGACAAAGCGCGGTGCGCCCATGTTGACCGTCACTTGCCCATCATCCTGCAGCATTAGCGTAATGACGCCGCTGGCAGTTTCAACTTTAATCTCATGTTTCTGTGTCAGGCCTTTTTCAACCACAAAGCGCACAAAGCAACGCGCGCCGTTGCCGCATTGCTCGACCTCACCACCATCGGCATTAAAAATGCGGTAGCGAAAATCCACGCCAGCGGTTTCCGTTGATTCGACCATCAGCAACTGGTCGCAACCGACGCCGAAAAAACGGTTGGCAATGTGCTGAATTTGGCTATGAGAAAGCTGTACAGGCGTTTTGGTGGCATCAATCACGACAAAGTCATTGCCCGCGCCCTGCATTTTGGTAAATCGTAATTTCATAGCTCAAGATGATACTCCATCGTGCCGTTGAAGGCATCCATAGAACGAAGATTTATTCCTTGGTATAAATAATCTCAGGTAGAATCTTTGTTCCCAATTTTGGGTGCTGGCTTCAGCCTTTAGTCAGTACCATTTATTAACTTTATTACTTTTCAAGGCGTCAAACATGAGTGAATATCTTTTTACTTCGGAATCCGTGTCCGAAGGCCATCCCGACAAATTAGCTGACCAGGTGTCTGATAGCATTCTGGATGCGATTTTAGCCCAAGACCCAACTGCGCGTGTCGCCGCAGAAACCCTGGCCAATACCGGCCTGGTTGTACTGGCCGGTGAAATTACGACCACTGCCAATGTCGACTACATCAAGGTCGCACGTGATGCGATCAAACGCATCGGCTATGACAATACCGAATACGGTATCGACTACAAAGGGTGCGCGGTATTGGTGGCTTATGACAAGCAATCTCCAGATATCGCCCAGGGTGTGGATAACGCCAACGATGATCCGCTGGATCAGGGCGCGGGGGACCAGGGCCTGATGTTTGGCTATGCCGTGAATGAAACGCCACAATTGATGCCATTGCCTATCTGGCTCAGCCACCGCGTGATGGAGCGCCAGTCCCAGTTGCGTAAAGATGGCCGTCTGCCATGGTTGCGCCCGGATGCCAAGTCACAAGTGACCATTCAGTATGTGGACGGCAAACCATTCAAGATTGATACCGTCCTGGTTTCTACGCAACATGCGCCAGAGATGTCTCTGGAGGCTATTCGTGAAGCAGTGATTGAAGAGATCATCAAGCCAACCTTGCCTGCCGAGTTGATTAAGGGCGAGATTAAATATCTGGTGAACCCGACCGGCCGCTTTGTCATCGGTGGTCCGCAAGGCGATTGTGGTCTGACTGGCCGCAAGATTATTGTAGATACCTATGGTGGCGCCGCGCCACACGGTGGTGGTGCATTCTCGGGTAAAGATCCTTCCAAAGTTGACCGTTCCGCTGCCTATGCAGGCCGTTATGTGGCGAAAAATATTGTTGCGGCCGGTTTGGCTGACAAGTGCCTGGTGCAGGTCAGTTACGCGATTGGTGTGGCACAGCCAACGTCTATCATGGTTGAAACCTATGGCACAGGCAAGATTTCGGATGAGCGCCTGACGCAACTAGTACGCGAGCATTTTGATCTGCGCCCAAAAGGCATCGTGAAGATGCTGGACCTGTTGCGTCCTATCTATAGCAAAACAGCGGCTTATGGCCACTTTGGCCGTGATGAGCCAGAGTTTAGCTGGGAGGCGACAGATAAAGCAGCCGCGTTGCGCGCCGCCGCAGGCTTGTAAGGCTGGCTGACATGCATGCTAAAACATGCATGTAAATGTAATTTTAAAGAGGGCTTTTAGCCCTCTTTTTTTTCATTTTTTTTCCGATATTCAATTATAAGATGTAAACATTGTGCGGGGCAGTCAGGGCGATATGTTAAAAACTATAACAGTCAAAGAGGTGCGGATGGGGATGTACATTCATGAGCTGAAAGGCCCGTGGATGGACCATCCATTTTGGCGTACCAAATTTGTGCTGAATGATCCTGTTGATCTGCAAAAGTTAAGAGCAAGCCATTTGCAGCAGGTGGTGATTGATATCAGTCAGGGATTGGATGTGCTGCCCGAGCCGGATGTTGTTGATCGCCAGCTCACGGATAAAGAAATGGCGATGCTGGAACTGGATGGGCCCGTTGTGGAAGAGAGTGCCAGCGCCGAAAAGTTGAAATCGACCACACTGGAAGCTGAACGTGAGCAGGCCGCCAAGATTATTGCTTCTTCGCGCCGCGCGATTGAGTCCATGTTTAAAGATTTACGCATGGGCAAGGCGATTGAAGCTGAGGCAGTGATGCCGCTCGTGGAAGAAATATCGGCTTCGGTTACGCGCAATGTGCATGCGCTGATTAGTCTGGTGCGTTTGAAAACAGTCGATGATTACACCTATATGCACTCGGTGGCTGTCTGTGCCCTGATGACTGCGCTTGCTAAAGAGCTTAAATTATCTGAAACCGAAGTAAAACAGGCCGGGTTGGCAGGTTTGATGCATGATATGGGCAAGGCGGGGATCCCGTTACAGATACTGAATAAACCTGGTTCACTGACCGATAACGAGTTTGATGTGATCCGCCAGCACCCTCAGTTGGGCCATGACATGCTGATCAAGGCCAATATATCTGACTCAGTGACCTTGGACGTGTGTTTGCATCACCATGAAAAAGTGGATGGGTCTGGTTATCCTGAACATTTAAGTGGCGAGCAAATGACCGTTTTTGCCAAGATGGGGGCGATCTGTGATGTTTATGACGCTGTGACTTCGACCCGCGCGTATAAACCGGCCTGGGAGCCTGGCATGGCTCTTAAACGCATGGCAAGCTGGAGTGGTCACTTTGACACTGAAGTGTTTAAGGCTTTTGTCAAAAGCCTGGGGATTTATCCGATCGGGACGGTAGTGATGCTCAAATCTGGTCGCCTGGCAGTGGTGGTCAAGCAAACGCCTGATAGTTTGCTCAAGCCAGTGGTCAAAGCATTCTTCTCAACAAAGTCGAAAATACATATCCCGGTGGAAGAGCTGGACTTATCAAAAGGCATGGATGAAATTATTGGTAATGATTCTGCCGCTACCTGGGGCGTGGGTAATATTGATCATCTGTGGTCCAATCATTGAGAGCCAGTCCATGATTTAGGGCGTAAAAAAAGGAGCTGGTGGCTCCTTTTTTAGTGTGTGTCATTTACTCTTCTGCTGATTTTTTAGTCCGCTTGCTCGTTGCCGCCTTAGTCGTGCTTGCTTTCTTGGTGGTGGCCTTTTTCACGGTTGTTTTTGTGGTCGCCGCTTTAGGTGCGGCAGCTTTCTTCGCCGCGGTTTTTTTAGCTGCTGGCTTCTTGCTGCTGGTTTTGCCACCGTCTTTGGCTGCTTTTTCTGCCAGTAATTCCAGGGCTTGTTCTACGTTGAGTTCTTCTGGTGCCACGCTCTTAGGCAAGGTAGCACGGATGCCGTTATGTTGCACATAAGGGCCAAAGCGGCCAGAAAATACTTCAATACGACCTTCGCCCGATGGATGTTCGCCCAAGTCGGCCAACGGGGTCGGCCCATTGGCAGCAGCCAGTAGTTTCACGGCGCCTTCAAGGTCTATGCTAAATACACTCTCGGTTTTGGGGATGGACTTGAACTTGCCATCATGATTCACATAAGGACCAAAGCGACCAATGTTGGCGACAATCTTTTTGCCGGTTTCCGGGTGCTGGCCCAGGTCGCGCGGCAGACTCAGCAGCATGTGCGCCGTGTCGATATTAATCTGGCTCAGCGGAATTTCTTTAGGGATGCTGACGCGTTTGGGTTTTTTCTTGTCGCCTTCGACTGGCTGCCCCACCTGTAAATAAGGACCATACGGGCCATTCATCAGGTAAATGTCTTTTTGTGTGTCGACGTCCTGCCCGATCACCACTGGCTCGCTGGCGGCATTGGCTTCGCCATCCAGGTTGCGTTTGTAATCACATTTTGGCGTGGCGTTATAGCCAGTACAGCCAATAAAGCTGCCGTAGCGACTGAGTTGTTTTTGCAACTGGCGGCCGCATTTCGGGCACATTTCATCAATGAGCTCGTTGCCTGGGCGTTCTACGTCGGCCTTCACCTGAATCTGCTGGTTAAAGCCCTGCCAGAACTTGTCCATGACCGGCACCCAGTCCAGATTGCCTTCGGCAATCTCGTCCAGCTCGTTTTCCAGCTTGGCAGTAAAGTCGTAATCCACGTACTGCGTGAAGTGCTCGGTGAGGAATTTATTGACCACGCGGCCGACATCAGTGGGCGTAAAGCGCTTTTTATCCAGCACCACATATTCGCGGTCTTGCAGCGTTGAGATAATGCTGGCGTAAGTCGAAGGGCGGCCAATGCCGTATTCTTCGAGTGCTTTGACCAGGCTGGCTTCTGAATAACGCGGTGGCGGCTCGGTAAAATGTTGTTCGCCGAAAATTCTCTCAACCGTCAATACCTCGCCGGTTTCCAGATGCGGCAACTTGGCTTCGGCGTCTTCGTCCTCTTTGTCGTCGTCTTTGCCTTCCATATAGACGGCAATAAAACCAGGGAATACCAGCGTTTGACCGGTGGCACGGAAGAGGTTGGCATCTGTGCCGACCGCTAAATCCACACTGACAGCATCATATTTGGCCTGTGTCATTTGGCAGGCCAGGGTGCGCTTCCAGATCATTTCATACAGTTTGAACTGCTCGTCGTTCAGGTACTGGCGCACGCTGGCAGGGGTACGTGTAATATCGGTCGGGCGAATCGCCTCGTGCGCCTCTTGCGCATTTTTGGCTTTGGTTTTGTACATGATGGGCGACTTGGGCAGGTAGTCTGCATCAAAGTGCTTTTTCACGTAATCGCGGATCTGCATCACGGCCTCAGCCGCCAGGCTGAACGAGTCGGTACGCATATAGGTAATCAAACCGACCGTGCCGCTGCCGACGTCCATGCCCTCGTATAATTGCTGCGCTACGCGCATGGCGCGGCTGGTGGTAAAGCCCAGTTTTCGCACGGCTTCCTGTTGTAGCGTAGAGGTAGTGAATGGCGCTGCCGGGCTGCGGCTACGTTGTTTTTTCTCAACGCGGGTCACCGTCGTTTTGCCAGCCGAGGCCAGTAATAGCTTGCCGACAATGTCGGCTTGCTGGTCATGGTTGGTGACCGTGAACTGTTCTACTTTCTGGCCGTTGAGCTGCACCAGTCTGGCATCAAAACCATGGGCATGCTTGAGCGCACCCATGTGGATGCTCCAGTATTCCTGGCTGGTAAAGGCTTCAATTTCCAGCTCGCGCTCTACAATCAGGCGCAGCGCCGGGCTTTGTACGCGGCCTGCTGACAAGCCGCGACGGATTTTTTTCCACAACAGGGGTGACAGATTAAAGCCGACCAGGTAGTCGAGTGCGCGGCGGGCTTGCTGTGCATTGACCAGGTCCATGGAAATATCACGTGGGTGGTCAATCGCGTGTTTTACCGCGGTTTGTGTAATCTCGTTGAACTCTACGCGTTTAATCAGCTTGTTTTTGACCAGTTTTTTTTCTGCCAGGATCTCGGCAATATGCCACGAGATAGCCTCGCCTTCGCGGTCCGGGTCGGTTGCCAGGTAAATGCTGTCAGCACTCTTCACGGCTTTGGCAATCGCATCTACATGCTTGCTGTTGCGGTCTATGATGTCGTACTTCATGGCGAACTGCTGCGTCGGGTCGACGGCGCCATTTTTAGGGATCAGGTCGCGCACATGCCCGTAAGAAGCCAGGACCTCAAAATCACCACCCAAATATTTTTTGAGGGTTTTGGCCTTGGAGGGTGATTCAACGATCAGCAGTTTTGACATTGAGCGGTCTGTGTAAGAGTTGGCTAGATAATAGCAAGCGTTTTAACAACTAGACAATATATCGGTGCGGAAAGTCATGAATTAAAGCCTTTCCACCCCAAAACGTTGTGTTATTCCTCAGTGCTGACTGCAACCGGGAACGGTTTGCGCGCAAATTCAATGCGTTTGTCATCTTGAGAGGCAATCGATAACGCCATGTCGTTGCCAGCAGAAAACTTTTCGTGGTCAAACATCGGGTCTTCGTCTTCTTCCTTGGCCTGGCTCAGGTGTTTGAAGTCATACAGGTCAAAGTCAGCCAGATGTGAAGGTTCTACATTGCCAATGGCACGGAAAATATTATTGATGCGCCCCGGTTGCTCGCGCTCCCAGTTGTTGAGCATATCCTTGATTTTCTGGCGTTGCAGGTTTTCCTGGCTACCGCACAAATCACACGGAATAATTGGGAACTGCATGCCGCGCGCATAAGCCGCGATGTCTTTTTCAGCACAATAGGCCAGTGGGCGAATGACCATGAATTCACCACGGTTGGTGGCCAGTTTTGGCGGCATGGCTTTCATTTTGGCGCCGTAAAACATATTGAGGAACAAGGTTTGCACGATGTCGTCACGGTGATGACCCAACGCGATTTTATTGGCACCCAACTGTTGTGCAGTGGTATAGATAATGCCACGGCGCAGGCGTGAGCACAGGCTGCAGGTGGTTTTACCTTCGGGGATTTTTTCTTTAACGATGGAGTACGTATCCGCTTCTACAATACGGTATTCCACGCCCAGTTTTTCCAGGTAGGCAGGCAAAATATCTGCCGGAAAACCTGGTTGTTTCTGGTCCAGGTTCATCGCAATCAATTTGAAGTTGATAGGCGCGCGTTCTTGCAATGCCAGCAAAATCATCAACATGGCGTGGCTATCCTTGCCACCACTCATGCACACGAGCACGGTGTCGCCGTCCTCAATCATGTTGTAATCGCCAATGGCTTTTCCAGTCGCGCTAATCAGTTGATTGCGCAGTTTGAGGAAGTTTTGGCTGACGTCGTCTGGATAATGTTTGGTCTTCATGGCGCGCATTATAGCGGAAAGCGATGTAAAGTCACGCTAAGTCTTTGATTATTCGAATTGATTTATTCGGCCAGTGCAACATCAGCATCACAGGCCGTATCCGCTGCAATCCAGCGTTTGAAGATGCGGCTGGCAATGTCGTTCATGCCCGCTGGCAACCAGCTGAGAAAACGGGCAGGTTCACTGACCATGCCACATAAATAACGTTGGGCTGAGTCGCTCCAGATCAGCGCCCGGCACGGGGCTCGGTGTGGCCAGAGTAATACCAGGCTGACCGGGCAAGGTTCGGCGGCACAACACACGCCACAACCGTTACATGTTTCACCCAATGCGGGCTTTGCTGGCGCTTGTGCGTGGATGGTGATGACTTGGGTATTTGTCCCCATGACGCTATAAACTTAAATTGCGTCCGCCATCTACCGCCAGTACATGGCCGGTGATAAACGGCGCATCATCAATCAGGAATTTGACCGCCTTGGCAATGTCGGATGGTTCGCCGGTGCGTTTGAGCAAGGTTTGGTTCACCACTTGCTGGCGGTAATCTTCATCAAACTCCTGGTTGTCATCCGGCCATAGCACCGGGCCTGGGGCGACTGCATTCACCCTCACATCGGGCGCCAGTTCCTGTGCCAGCGATTTGGTCAGGCTGACCAGTCCCGCCTTGGCGGCACTGTACACAATATAGTGTTTCTTGGGACGCTCAATATGCATATCAGTAATATTGACAATGCAGCCCTGGCTGGCGCGCAAGGCATCCGCAGCCGCCTGGCTTAGAAATAAGGGCGCTTTCAGGTTGCTGCCCATGAGCTCTTCCCATTGCGCTGCATCAATCTGGCCGAGCTGGGTAGGGTAATAGCTGGAAGCATTATTGACCAGTGCATCCAGCCGGCCGAAGTGCTGCAGTGCCGTGTCTACCAGTGGCGGTAATGCAGCCAGATCGAGCAGGTTAGCCTGCGCCACCACCACGCTGCCAGCGCGCACCTGGTTGAGTTCAGCTTGCAGCGCAAGCGCTTCTTTGGTGCTGGTGTGGTAATGCAGCAAGATATTCGCACCCTGGCGATGCAGCTCGCGGGTGATGGCGGCGCCAACACGTTTGGCACCACCGGTAATCAGCACAACTCTGGATGCAGAATGGGAATTCACGATGCTCTCTTTATTCTGGACTGGTCACATTATAATGGCTGAATGACTGCTCAACCGAATTCTTCTCGCTTACCGGCATTGGATGCCGCGGCGCAACAGCACAGCGACACATTACTCGCACATATTCAACAGCAGGTGCAGCAACAGGGTGGCTGGATCTCGTTTGCCGACTACATGCAAATGGCGTTGTACACGCCCCACCTTGGCTATTACAGCGGCGAGGCCAATAAGTTCGGTCGTGGTGGCGATTTTGTCACTGCGCCCGAGATTTCACCTTTATTTTCACAAGCCTTGGCCAACCAAGTGGCGCAGGTGCTACAGACGACTGCGGGTCATGTGCTAGAGCTAGGGGCCGGTACGGGTAAATTAGCAGCAGGCTTATTGCTGCGGCTGGCAGAACTAGAGCAGATACCGCAGCACTATTATATTCTTGAGGTGAGTGCTAACTTGCGTCATCGGCAGCAAGAGTACTTGCAAGGTATATTGCCAGTAGCCTTATATTCTCGCCTACAGTGGCTGGATACGTTGCCAGAAACCTTGACGGGTGTTGTGGTCGGTAATGAAGTGCTGGATGCCATTCCTGTGCATGTCGTTGAATGGCGAGCAGGGCAGTGGCTGGAGCGTGGTGTCGGTTTCGATCCGGAGTTGATGTGGCAAACCCGGCCTCTGCAAGACCTGTCGCTGGTGGCGGCAATCGATACACATTCACTGCCAGATGGTTACGTCACTGAGGTGTGTCCTGCTGCACAAGGCCTAATCGCTAGTCTTGCCACGATGTTAACGCGCGGCTTGATATTGATGCCTGACTATGGGTTTGCTGCAAGTGAGTACTACCATCCGCAGCGCGCGCAAGGGACATTGATGTGTCATTACCAGCATTACGCGCATGATGATCCATTGATTTATCCCGGTCTGCAGGATATCACTGCCCATGTGGATTTCACTGCGATGGCCGAAACCGCATTGGCTAATGGGCTGGACTGTGCGGGGTATACCAACCAGGCGCAATTCTTAATCAATTGCGGTATTTTGCAATTGTTGCAACAGGTGCCGCCAGAAGAGAGTGCGCGCTATTTGCCTATGGTGGCGGCAGTGCAAAAATTGCTATCCCCGGCGGAGATGGGGGAGTTATTTAAAGTGTTAGCGTTGAGTAAAGGACTGGCATTGCCGTTGATGGGATTTTTGCAGGGGGATAAGCGGCATCAGTTGTAATGGTTGTTTTTTTGATTTGGTGTAGAAGGTAATTCTTTAGGTCTTTGATGTGACGTTGTGTTTCGCTTTTACAGCGAGTTACTTTTCTTTGCTTGCCCAAAGAATAAGTAACCAAAAGAAATGCACCCCAACTTCCGCTTTTTCCTTGCGCTACTCGGTTTGCCGGGCGTCCATCGAAACTCGCCCTGACAAGCCACACACTTCGTGGCTTGTTGCGGAACTCGGACAGTCGATGGCCGAAGACTCCCGCCAACCCTGCGTTGCTCGGCGCGGCAGATGGGGACCCCCGAACACCAAGAGAGCGCCATCCTTTAGCGGGTTTAATAAAAGAATCTGGTTTTTAAACCGTCCGCATTTATGCGACGTGAGTTTGACGAGATAAATCCCATTCCATCACGCTGAGTAGCGGAGACAAAACAAGAGAGAAGGGAGCGACTGTTTGAGCACCGCGGCAGCTTGCGTCGTGTGTGAGCTGCCAGGTTGAGTTTCGTGACCGGCTTATTTTGTTGAGCAACGCAAGGGAGCCTTTAGGCAGTGATGGCTGGGTGCCCTCTTCTTTGGTTACTTTCTGAGGGGCAAGCATCAGAAAGTGACTCGCCTAGAGGCGAAAAGGGTATTTCAAATTAATACGCTATGTAGGGTAAATAAAAGCACTTAAAGTATAATGCGCCCCATGACCGAAATCGACCCAACTCCAGAATCTTCCGAAGCGCCTTACCAGCGCCGCATCCGCAGTTTTGTCTTACGTCAGGGGCGTTTAACTAAAGGCCAGGAGCGGGCCTTGCAAACAGCTTGGCCGACATTCGGCATTGAATATACCGATCAAGCACTGGATGTGAGTCAGGCGTTTGGCCGCACCGAGAGCAAAAAAATTCTCGAAATCGGTTTTGGTATGGGTGATGCCACGGCCAAGATTGCACAAACCTTGCCGGATTGTGATTTCCTCGCAGTCGAGGTACATACGCCGGGTGTGGGTAGTTTGCTTAAATTGATGCAGGAAGGTGATATTCAGAATATCCGTATCATTCAGCATGACGCGGTGGAAGTGCTGCAGAATATGCTGGCGGATGCGTCACTCGATGGTGTGCATATTTTCTTCCCGGATCCGTGGCACAAGAAGCGTCACCACAAGCGTCGCCTGATTCAGGCTGAGTTTGTCCAGCTGCTTTGCGCTAAATTGAAGGCGGGCGCTTACATTCATGTAGCCACTGACTGGCAGGAGTATGCCGAGTGGGTGCTGGAAGTGTTGCAAGGTGAGTCGCAATTGCAAAATACCGCGTCGGATTATGCTGAGAAACCGTCTTACCGGCCGTTAACCAAGTTTGAGAATCGTGGCTTGAAGCTTGGGCACGGGGTTTGGGATCTGGTGTTTAAACGCGTGTAATGCCTTGCATGCAAAATAAAAAAAGCAGACTGATGTCTGCTTTTTTTATTCGCTGGCAGCTGGTTCGTCCTGCGCGTTAGTATCGGTGCCGAAAAACCATTCGCCTAGTACTTTTTCTGCTTCGTCTACGCCTAGTTTTTTCAGGCTGGAGAACAATTGCACGGTAATTTTCTCGCCCCAGCCTGTGTGTAGTTCTTTGCGCACTTTGCCGAGCAGGATGGTGGATTCGCTGCGCGACAGTTTGTCGCTCTTGGTCAGTAATACGTGCACCGGTTTGCCGGACGGGCAAAACCAGTCCAGCATTTGTCTGTCCAGCGGGGTGAGCGGGTGGCGGCTATCCATCACCAGTACCAGTCCGGCCAGGCTTTGGCGCTCGCTAAGGTAGCGCGACAATACATTTTGCCAATGCATGCGCATGGCTTCAGGGACTTTGGCGTAGCCATAACCAGGTAAGTCGACCAGGTGTTTGTCGTCCCCCAGCGTGAAAAAGTTAATGAGTTGCGTACGGCCTGGCTGCTTGCTGACAAAGGCCAATCGGTTATGGTTGGCCAAAGTGTTTAAAGCACTGGATTTGCCCGCGTTGGAACGCCCGGCAAAAGCGACCTCGATGCCACTGGCGGGCGGAAGGTCACGGAGATGGTGTGCCGACAGGTGGAAGCGGGCATTTTGAAAAACTGGCATGATCGAATTGAGTTGCCTCAAGGTTTTATGGACTATTCAACTGCGCATGCTATCACGAACAGGGTTTGTTTGATAAAATGACGCCCAATAAAAATGTTGGGGCATTATTATCATGTTGAATAGTTTGAAAGCAGGCTTGTTTGTATTGCTGGCCATGGGCGTACAGCCTGTATTTGCTGAAGAAGCCGCCTCTGCCGAAGCAGCGCCAGCAGTGAATGGGCCGGAAAAGGTTGTCCAGAACGTGTGTGCAGCCTGTCATGGTGCAGACGGTAACAGTGTGATTACGACCAACCCGAAACTGGCTGGTCAGCATCCTGAGTATTTGCTCAAGCAGTTGAGCAACTTTAAAGATGGCACACGTGCTAACCCGGTGATGGCTGGGATGGCTGGCGCGTTAAGTCAGGAAGACATGGAAGGCGTGGCGAAATACTTCTCCAGCCAGAGCATCAAGCTGGCCAAGGCTAAAAGCAATGGCAAGGGTTCTTTAGGTGAGAAGATTTATCGTGGCGGTATTGCAGCGACCCAAGTGCCAGCCTGTGCGGCTTGTCATGGTGCGACAGGTGCCGGTTTGCCTAAACAGTTCCCACGTTTGGCTGGTCAGCACACAGATTACACTGTGCAACAGTTGAGAACGTTCCGTACTGGTGAGCGCGCCAATGCACCGATGATGATGACCATCGCGGCAAAAATGAGCGATGCCGAGATGCAAGCAGTTGCAGATTACATTCAAGGTCTGCGCTAGTGTTTGCTGATTGAAAAAAGGTGGCTGCGGCCACCTTTTTTACTGTAGGGCTATGCAACCTTTTACGGTGGATGTCGTCCACAATTGCGCGTCTTGCGTTGTTGTCATATTTGACGCGTCCAATCAAAACCTTAAAAGCACAACCTTAACTAGTCAATTTTAAAGAGATTGTTTTGAAAGCTCCCATTTCCTTATCGCAGCGTGTGTATGAGCTATTGAGCTCCATGCGCTTTGCTGTGAGCCTGTTGACACTGTTGGGTGTGGCTTCGATTATTGGTACCGTGCTCAAACAAAATGAGCCTTATACCAATTACATCGTCAAGTTTGGCCAGTTCTGGTTTGAGCTGTTTGAAATGCTGGGCTTGCTGGATGTTTACCACGCGGCCTGGTTTTTACTCATCCTGCTGTTTCTGGTGGTGTCGACAACCTTGTGCGTGATTCGTAATGCGCCGCTCATGGTTAAAGAGTGGCAGGTCTATAAAGAGCACGCTACTGAAAAGTCGCTACGTTTGTTTGGTCACCAGGCCAGTGTGACAACCGCGCAGCCGGTGGCAGCGCTGCAAACACAATTGGGTGATTTTTTAAGCGCAGAACGTTATACCTTTAAAACGCGCCAGCAAGACAATGGTGATGTGTTAATCGCCGCCAAGCTGGGCACGCACCAGCGCCTGGGCTATATCTTTACCCATGTGGCGATTGTCGTGATCTGTTTTGGCGGTTTGCTGGATGGTAACCTGCCATTCAAAGTGCAGGAGTTGCTCGGTTGGAAAAAAATCGAGACGCGTGATATTTCTTCACGCAAGGTGCCCGCAGAAAGCCGCCTGGGTGTCGATAACCTGTCGTTCCGCGCCAATATGACTTTGCCGGAAGGTGAGCGCGATAATGTGGCGTTTGTTCGGGTGCGTGATGGTTACCTGGTGCAGGATTTGCCATTTACAGTGGCGCTCAAGGATTTTCGCATTGAGCATTACGCGACCGGCATGCCAAAGTCGTTTGAGAGCGATATCGTCATCACCGATCCTGAGTTGACTAAGCCGATCGAAGCGACGATACGCGTCAACCATCCTTATACCTATAAAGGCATTGCCATTTACCAGTCCGACTTTCAGGATGGTGGCTCAGAACTCAAATTCAAATTATGGGACTTGGCCGCCAGCAACCAGGATGGCTTTGATGTCGATGGCGTCGTCTCGCAGAAAGGCTCACTGGGCGACGGTGCACAAAAAATGACAGTGGAATTTAACGAGTTCCGCCAGTTTAATATTTTGAATTTGTCTGCCGACGGCAAAGGCAAACCGCATAATGTAGGCCCCAACACCACTTTGAAGCTGCGTAACGCCAGCGGTCAGGCACGCGAGTACATGAGCTATATGCAGCCACTGCAGCTGGATGGTCGTTCTTACTTTGTCTCTGGTATGCGCGAAACCGTGCAGGATGAGTTCAAATATTTGCGGATTCCGGCGGATGATGCACTGGAAATCAACGGCTTTATGCATTTACGCCAAACCTTGCGTAACGAGCAGGCGATCCGTGATATTGCCAGCCAGGTGGCCAAGCAAATGCCGGGCGATAATGCGCCTTTAAAAGCACAGTTTGAGCAAAGCCTGCAACATTTGCTGGTGACATTCAAACAGGGCGGGTACAGTGAGTTATCGCGCATTATTGAAAGTGCTGTTCCGAAAGACCAGCGTGAGCAGGCTGCGCAAACGTATTTGAAGCTGTTGAACCGCGCCGCGCTGCAAGGCTACCAGATGAGCCGTGCCCAGCGCCAGTTGCCACCGGCGCCAGAAACCCAGGAAACGGCAATGTTTATTCAGGATAGCCTGAATGCCATGAATGACTTGTTCTTTTATGGCACGCCGTATTATTTCCAGCTCAAGAATTACACGTTGAAACAGGCCAGTGGCTTCCAGTTGACACGTTCACCTGGCCAGAACTGGGTATATTTTGGCTCAGTGATGTTGGTGCTGGGTATTTTTGCCATGTTCTATATCAAGGAACGTCGCCTGTGGTTATTGATCAAACCTGCACAGCAAGAAGTATTGCTGGCAATGTCGTCTAACCGTAAAAATATGGATCTGGATCAGGACTTTGCGCGTGTACAGCAGCAATTGACAGCGCTGCTGCAAGCGACGGCCTGACGGAATGAAGAGGGGAATGCGATGAATACATTATCAGTGAAGCCAACATCGTTTTGGCAATCATTAAGCAAGTTTGACTGGATTTACGCCGTGCTGTTGCTGGCGGGCGGGATTTTCTCTTACCAGCGTTATGCAGGCTTTATGGATATCTATGAAGTCAGCTTTCTGTTTGGTGCGGTCGCCTTGTTCAGTTACCTGGGCTGGCGCTGGTCAGCGATTGCACGGCTGGTGCTCGGTGTGGCCGTATTGAGTTTAATCGGCGTCTATAGCTACCACGGTGACCTGGCGAATGGTGGTCAGCGCTTTCTGCTGAAATTTTTACTGGCTAGCCAATCCGCGGTCATGTGGATGAATGTGCTGTTTGTGCTGGCCATGCTGACCTATTGGCTGGCGCTGTTCCAGAAATCGGCGTTTACGGCAAAAGTGGCGTCTGCACTGACATGGGCTGCGACTCTGTTCGGTTTTGTTGGTCTCATGGTGCGCTGGTATGAGTCTTACCTGATTGCGCCGGACGTCGGTCATATCCCGATCAGCAACCTGTATGAAGTCTTTATCCTGTTTTGCCTGATCACGTCTTTGCTGTATCTACATTACGAAAAACTGTTCAATACACGCCAGTTAGGCGGCTTTGTGCTGGTGGTGATTAATGCCGCGGTGGGTTTTATCCTTTGGTATACCTTTGACCGTCATGCCAATGAGATTCAACCGTTGGTGCCTGCTTTGCAAAGCTACTGGATGAAGATACACGTGCCAGCTAACTTTATTGGTTACGGCGCATTCTCACTGGCGGCCATGGTGGCCGGTGCTTACCTGCTGGCAAAGCATGGTGTGCTGGCTAGCCGCCTGCCTGCACCGCACGTGCTAGATGATTTGATGTACAAGGCGATTGCGGTTGGTTTTGCATTCTTTACTATTGCCACCATTCTGGGCGCGATGTGGGCAGCCGAAGCCTGGGGCGGTTACTGGTCATGGGATCCTAAAGAAACCTGGGCGCTGATTGTGTGGTTGAACTACGCCGCCTGGTTGCATTTGCGCTTAATGAAGGGCCTGCGAGGCACTGTGCTGGCCTGGTGGGCGCTGGTTGGTTTGTTGGTCACGACCTTTGCCTTCCTTGGTGTGAATATGTTTCTCAGTGGCCTGCACTCCTACGGCACGCTCTAACCTTTGATTGACGCTTAATGACGGGCGGATGCAGATGCATCTGCCCGTTTTCTTTTGTTTTTCCTGAATTCTTCCATCAAACAATATTAACAATTATTAATTAATGTTAATATTGTTTGGGTCGGCATCATATGAATGCTGATGCCGGCAAGGTAATACTTCTTACAATGATTCGGTAACAGGAGGATTCAAAATGAAAAAGCAATTAGGATTTAGCTTGATTGAATTGGCCATCGTGCTGGTGATTGCAGGGTTGTTACTCGCCGGGGTGATGCGAGGGCAGGAGTTGATTGCCAATGCCAAAGTAAAAAGTCTGGCCAGTGATTTCAGAAACATACCCACTTATTTTTATGGCTATCAGGACAGGTTTCGCGTGTTACCTGGTGACGACCATGCAGCAGCTACACATGTCGCAGGCAACAATGCCAGCACCAATGGTCAAGTGCAGAATGGCTTGATACAAGGTGGCTGGAACTCGACGACCGATACGGACGAGTCATTTTTGTTGTGGCAGCACTTGCGGCTGGCGGGATTGGCAACTGGTACGACTGATATTACTAACCCGGCGCAATATGTGCCGCACAATAGCGAGGGCGGTCAGCTGGGGGTAACTAGTGTGGCGGCGCTGGCGGCCGTCACTGCGGGCACCTTTAATACCGCACATGCCATGTGTTCAGATGCTATTCTGGGGCGCTACGCGCTGCAACTTGATACCATGCTGGATGATGGCGCAGGCAATACCGGCGTCATGCGCATACTGGTGAATGGGACGCCGGGTAGTGGGGAGGCGGCTCCTGCGGCGGCGACTCCTTACTTAGTCTGCATGAGTTTTTAGTGTAGAATACAACATAAATTTGTAACAAAAGGCCTGGATTTTCAGGCTTTTTGTTTTATGTCGGATACATTCAACGTTTGAGACACATTCTGTTTTAGAATGGTAGCCGTTTTAGATCACCCACTTCCTATGGCAAACGCAATTGTAGAAATTCAAGACCTGTCTTTCGGGTATAAAGGCCGCTTGTTGCATAAAGGCATCAATATGACCTTTCCTAAAGGCAAGGTAGTGGCCATTATGGGCGGCAGCGGCAGCGGCAAGACCACCTTGCTGCGCCTGATTGGCGGCCAGCTCAAGCCCACCAAAGGCCAGGTCCAGGTGGGTGGTGAAGTGGTGCATCAGCAGGACCGTGAAGGCATTTACCGCTTGCGCCGCAAAATGGGCATGTTGTTTCAGCACGGCGCCTTGTTCACGGATTTGTCTGTGTTTGAAAATGTGGCGTTCCCGATGCGTGAGCACACCAATCTGCCTGAGAGTATGATTCGCGACCTGGTGTTGCTCAAGTTGAACGCCGTTGGTTTGCGTGGCGCACACGCCTTGATGCCGACCGAGCTTTCTGGCGGTATGGCGAGACGTGTCGCCCTGGCACGCGCGATTGCGCTGGATCCCAGCATTATCATGTATGACGAGCCGTTCGCTGGTTTGGATCCGATTTCGATGGCAGTGATTTGCGACCTAATCCGCAGCCTGAATGACGCGTTGGGGGCTACCTCAATTATCGTGACGCACGATGTTGAAGAGACTTTCCAGTTTGCCGACTATGTGTATTTTGTGGCGGATGGTGTCGTGGCTGCCGAAGGCACGCCAGATGACCTCCGCAATTCTGAATTACCGTTTGTGCACCAGTTTGTGCATGGCGAAAAAGATGGCCCGGTGCCATTCCATTATGCGGCGCCTGAATATCACGCCAGTTTGTTAAGAGGGGCGCGTTAATGGTGCTGCATAAAATCAAACGCCTGCTTAGCAAGCTGGGGGCTGGCTGTATCAATAAAATCTGGCGACTGGGTGCCGGTGGCCGTTTGTTCTGGCTGACCCTGATTTCATCTGGTGAAAGTTTCCGCCGTTTTAGATTAACCATCCGTGAAGTGTATTTCACCGGTGTACTGTCGCTGATTATTATCCTCGTTTCGGCCTTTTTTGTCGGCATGGTATTGGCATTGCAGGGTTACCACACCTTGCAAAAATATGGTTCTTCGGAAGCCATTGGTGTGCTGGTCGCCCTGGCACTGGTGCGCGAGCTCGGTCCGGTAGTGACCGCGTTGTTGTTCGCTGGCCGTGCAGGCACCGCGATTACCGCAGAGATTGGCCTGATGAAGGCGACCGAGCAGTTGTCTGCCATGGAGATGATGGCTGTGAGCCCGATTGCGCGCGTGATTGCGCCACGCTTTTGGGCGGGTGTGATTGCCATGCCGGTGCTGGCGACCTTATTTTCCATGGTGGGTATTCTGGGTGGTTACCTGGTGGCTGTGCCTTTAATCGGGGTCGATGCAGGCGCGTTCTGGTCGCAAATGCAGGCCAACGTTGACTGGGAATTTGATATTTTGAATGGTGTATTCAAAAGTGTGGTGTTTGGCGTGGCCTGTACCATGATTGCCTTGTTTGAAGGCTATGACGCGCCGCCAACAGCGGAAGGCGTGAGCCGTGCCACGACCAGGACAGTCGTCACTTCATCACTGGCCGTATTGGGGCTGGATTTTATATTAACGTCGTTCATGATCGCGGTTTAGCATCAGGGCGTACGGGTTACTCGCGGGGAATAAACAATGGAAAGAACAACAATTGATTTGTGGGTGGGCATTTTTGTTGCGCTCGGATTTGCAGCCTTACTTGGCCTGGCTATGAAAGTGGGTAATCTGACCACCAGCAGTATCGGCCAAACGTACCTGGTGACTGCGAACTTTGAGAATATTGGTGGCCTGAAACCACGTGCACCAGTGAAAAGTGCTGGCGTGGTCGTGGGTCGCGTGAGTGAAATTGTGTTTGATCCGAAAACTTATGAGGCCGTCGTGAGTCTGAACATCGACACGCGCTACAACTTCCCTAAAGATACGTTTGCCAATATCTACACGGCTGGTCTGTTAGGTGAGCAATATATCGGCCTGGAAGCAGGTGGTGACGAGGTTAACCTCAAAAACGGCGACAAGATTTCACAAACTCAGGATGCTGTGGTGCTGGAAAAACTGATTAGCCAGTTCCTGTATAGCAAGGCGACTGAAAGTGATGATAAACCTGGTAAAACAGCAGCTACATCAACCGAATCTGGGGTTGATGCGTTAGATGCCAGTCCATTGGACAAAATTGGTAAGTAATTCAATCAATTGATAAAGGGAACACAATGAAAAAGTGGTGGATGGCAGTTGCCATGTGGCTGTTAAGCGGTGTGGCAATGGCTGGCATGACGCCGGATCAACTGGTGAAAAAAACTGCGGATGATGTGATTGAAGTCATTAAGAATGACAAAGACATCCAGGCGGGTAACCAGCAAAAGATTTTTGCCTTGGCAGAAGAAAAAATTCTGCCTAACTTTGACTTTGAAAAAGTGTCGCGTTTAGTGTTGGGTAAAAACTGGACCAATGCGACTCCTGAGCAGAAAACCGCTTTCCAGGCTGAGTTCAAGACCTTGTTGCTGCGTACCTACGCCACTGCATTGTCCAAATATAAAAATCAGACGATTGAGTACAAGCCTTTCCGTATGGAAGCGGGTGCTGAGTCTGCAACGGTGAAAACGGCGATTCAGCAACCGGGTGGTGATCCAATCAGTGTGGATTACAGCCTGGGTAAAAAAGCAGATGACTGGAAAGTATTTGATATCGTGATTGAAGGGGTGAGCCTGGTCACCAACTACCGTAGCCAGTTTGCGCAGGAAATCCGCCAGAATGGTCTGGACAGCCTGACCAAGAAACTGGCCGATAAAAACAAGGCGGCTACCGGTAAGTAATTACCCGGACGGCACTCAGGCATTTTTGGAGAATTTTGTGGCGCAAATTACGCAACAGGAAAACACTTTGCAGTTCAGTGGTAACTTGCTGATTACCAATATCAGCGAAACCGTGAACCAGTTGCAAACCTTGCGTCTTGAGCCGCCGTTAACCCTGGATTTTTCCAAGGTGAATGAGGTAGATACTGTTGCTGTGAGTTTAATTCTCGAAATCCAGCGGCAGTTGCATCATCAGCATAACGAAGCCAGTGCAGTATCGGTGATTGGGGTGCCGGATAATCTGCGAAGTCTGATGCAACTTTACGGTGTCGACGGATTCTTATTGAATTAGTTGAAAATCAAGTCTAACAGCCCCAGCTCTGACGAGGTGGGGTTTCGTTTTTTGTGGGATAGCGAAAGGTCATACGTGGCTGCAGCCATAGAAATTTCAGGCATTACCAAGCGTTTTGGCGAGTTCGAAGCGTTACGGGGCGTCGATTTGCGTATTGAGCAAGGCGAATTTTTTGCCTTGCTGGGCCCGAATGGCGCGGGCAAGTCGACCTTGATTAACCTGCTGGCGGGTTTGTTGCAACCCACCAGCGGCAACATACGTATCATGGGTCATGATGTGCAGACTGATTATCAGCGTGCGCGTAGCGCCTTGGGTGTGGTGCCGCAAGAACTGGTGTTTGACCCGTTTTTTAATGTACGTGAGATGTTGCGTTTCCAGGCCGGCTATTTTGGCCGTGGTCCTGAAAATGACGCCTGGGTCGATGAAGTGATTGAAGGACTGGGCCTGACGGATAAAGCGCATACCAATATGCGTAAACTGTCTGGTGGCATGAAGCGCCGGGCGTTGATTGCTCAAGCCTTGGCGCATAAGCCGCCGGTGATTGTGCTTGATGAGCCGACGGCCGGTGTGGATGTCGAGTTGCGGCAAATGCTGTGGGCGTTTATCCAGAAGCTCAATCAGCAAGGGCACACCATTATTTTGACCACGCATTATCTGGAAGAGGCTGAAACTCTCTGTGAGCGTGTAGCCATGATGAAACAGGGCAAAATTGTTGCGCTGGATAGTACGCGTGCCTTGCTGAAGAGCCATGCCGCCAAGCAGCTTTCCTTGCGCCTGGGCGGTAGATTGCCAGTGCAGTTGCACCCTTTGCTCAAGCAGCAGAATGATGATGAAGTGGTACTGGCATTATCCGAGTTGTCGCAGGTGGAAATGGTATTAAGCGTCTTGCGTGAAGCCAATGTGACCATTCAGGATATGCAATTGCAGGAGGCGGATTTGGAAGATGTCTTTTTGAATCTGGTCGGCAACCAGAAAGGGGCGCAAGCATGAAATGGCTAAACCCTTTCTTCTGGCTGGATGACAAAGTCAGCCCGCGCTGGCGTGGGGTCTATACGCTGTTCAAGAAAGAACTGCTGCGCTTTTGGCGTGTGGCGTTCCAAACCGTCGCTTCACCCATCCTGACCGCCTTGTTATACCTGCTGATTTTTTCGCATGTACTGGAGTCGCACGTCAAAGTCTACGATCAGGTCAGTTATACCGCTTTTCTGGTGCCTGGCTTGATGATGATGTCTTTGCTGCAAAATGCCTTTGCCAATAGCTCATCCAGCCTGATCCAGTCCAAGGTGATGGGTAATATTGTCTTTTTACTGCTGACGCCGATTAATACGCTGGAGTTCTTTGCTGCATTTCTGGCCGCATCCATGATTCGTGGTTTGCTGGTTGGTTTGAGCATTTACCTGGTGGCCTTGTGTTTTGTCAGTGTGCCCACCGTGTATCCCGGCTGGATTATCGCGTTTGCCTTACTGGGCAGTGCCTTGCTGGGGACGTTTGGCATCATCGCTGGTATCTGGGCGGATAAATTTGACCAGATGGCGGCTTTCCAGAACTTTGTCATTATGCCGCTGACCTTTTTGTCCGGCGTGTTTTACTCGATTCACTCCTTGCCGCCGTTCTGGCAAGCTGTGTCGCAATTGAATCCGTTTTTCTACATGATCGATGGCTTCCGTTATGGCTTCTTCGGCCATGGTGATGTCTCGCCCTGGCTCAGCCTCGCGGTCGTGGGCAGCTTCTTGTTGGCATTGGCGTGGCTATGCCTAAAGATGTTAAAATCCGGTTATAAATTACGCAGTTAGCGGATAGGTGCAGGAAACAGCTTCCTGGCTCGTCCCTCTGTATTTTGTTGAATAAGTGAGGTTTTGTGTTAACAGCAGCGCAACTTGAAGCATACATCCGCAGCGGACTGGAATGCGATTACCTGAAAGTGAATGGCGATGATGGCACCCATTTTGATGCGGTGATTGTCAGCCCGGCCTTTGAAGGTAAACGCATGGTCCAGCAGCATCAGCTGGTCTACGCAGCATTGGGTGACCGCATGCGTGTCGAGATTCACGCGCTGTCTATGCAAACCTATACCCCGACGCAATGGCAGCAACAGCAAGCCTAGCGTTTTAATGAATATTTGGAGTCAGTCAACATGGATGCACAAGCACAAATTAAAGACACGGTAAGCAATAACAAAGTGGTGTTATATATGAAAGGTAGCCCGAAATTCCCACAATGTGGTTTTTCCAGCGTGGCTGCGCAAATTCTGAGCGCCTGTGGCGCTGAGTATGTGGCGATTGACGTGTTGCAAGACATGGATATCCGCGAAGGTATCAAGCAGTACGCAAACTGGCCAACGATTCCACAACTGTATGTGGGTGGCGAGTTTATCGGTGGGGCTGACATTATGCGCAGCATGTATCAAAGCGGTGAATTGCAAGAACTGTTGGCGAAAGCATAATTTTGGACAAACTGATTATTGAAGGTGGCGTGCCTCTGCACGGCGAAGTCGTCGTGTCTGGCGCAAAAAATGCCGCGTTGCCGATTTTATGTGCCGGGTTGCTGGCTGAAACGCCTTTTACCTTAACCGGTGTGCCTGAGTTGCGTGACGTCGCGTCTACGCTCAAGTTACTGGATACCATGGGGGTGAAGGTGAGCAAAGATGGCGACCAGGTCACACTGGACGCCAGCGACGTCGCTTCATTTGAAGCGACCTATGAAATGGTGAAAACCATGCGCGCCTCCATTCTGGTGTTGGGCCCGTTGCTCGCCCGTTTTGGCACAGCGCGTGTTTCTCTGCCGGGCGGCTGTGCCATCGGCTCGCGCCCGGTGGATTTGCACATCAAGGGGTTGCAAGCCATGGGCGCTGCCATGCATATCACGCATGGCTATATTCAGGCCAGTACTTTGCACCTGCCAAACCGCCGTTTGCAAGGCGCCAAATACTACATGGATATGGTCACTGTCACCGGTACTGAGAACCTGATGATGGCGGCTGCGCTGGCGCAGGGCACCACGGTGTTGGAGAATGCGGCCAAGGAGCCAGAAGTCGTTGACCTGGCAGAATGCCTGAATAAAATGGGCGCCAAAATCACTGGTGCGGGTACTGATACCATTACGATTGAGGGCGTGGAGCGCCTGACTGGCGCACAGCACCATATAGTGTGTGATCGGATTGAGGCTGGTACTTATATGGTGGCGGCGGCCATGACCGGTGGCGAAGTTACCTTGAAAAATGCCCGTGCTGACTTGCTTGAAGCAGTGATTGAAAAGTTGCGTGAAGCCGGAGCGACTATCAGCCATGATAGCAACAGTATTACCGTCAAAAGCACAGGCAAGTTGAAAGCCGTCAATGTGCGTACCGCACCGCATCCGGCTTTTCCTACCGATATGCAGGCGCAGTTTATGGCCATGAATACGGTGGCTGAAGGCGTGTGTACGGTAATCGAAACCATTTTTGAAAACCGCTTTATGCATGTGCAAGAGTTGCAGCGCATGGGCGCCAATATTGATGTACAGGGCAATACTGCCATGGTGCAAGGCGTGTCTGCGCTGGAAGGTGCCAATGTTATGGCGACCGACTTACGTGCCTCGGCTGGCCTGGTATTGGCTGGCTTGGTGGCAGATGGCGAAACGGTGATTGACCGCATTTATCATCTGGACCGTGGTTACGAAAAGCTGGAAGAAAAACTGAATCAACTGGGCGCCAAAGTGCGCAGATCGAACTAATCATGATTACTATTGCACTCAGCAAAGGGCGCATTTTTGAGGAAACGACGCCGTTGTTGGCGGCGGCTGGCATACATGCGTTGGAGGATCCAGAATCTTCCCGCAAGCTGATTCTGCCGACTAACCGTGACGATGTGCGCTTGGTGATTGTGCGTGCCACTGATGTGCCAACCTATGTGCAATATGGCGCGGCAGATTTGGGCATTGCGGGTAAGGATGTGCTGGATGAGCATGGCGGTGAAGGCTTGTACCAGCCGCTGGACCTAAATATTGCCAAGTGCAAAATGATGGTGGCTGTGCGTGAAGACTTTGACTATGAGGCTAGCATCCGCCAGGGCGCACGCCTGAAAGTGGTCACCAAGTATGTGAAAACCGCGCGCGAACATTTTGCCGCCAAAGGCATGCATGTGGACTTGATCAAGCTGTATGGTTCGATGGAGCTGGGGCCGCTAGTTGGTTTGGCAGATGCCATTGTCGACTTGGTCAGCACGGGTGGCACCTTGCGTGCCAACAAACTCAAAGCGGTTGAAGATGTAGGTGCGATTAGCTCGCGCCTGGTGGTCAATCAGGCTTCTTACAAAGTGAATCGCCCGCTGTTGCAACCGATTATTGACAGTTTTGCTAGTGCTATTCAAAAAGATTAGCCGCTATTCGAAAAGACTCATTGATAGAAAATATGCAGATTAAACGTTTAAATACACGTGATGCCGGTTTTGATGCTGAATTAAAAGCGCTGTTAGCTTTTGAAACCGCGCAGGATGACAATATCGACCAGGTGGTTGCCAATATCCTCAAGGATGTGAAGGCCCGTGGCGATGCGGCGGTACTCGAATACACCAATCGTTTTGATAAAACCAACGCCACCAGTCTGGCGGCGTTAGAAATCCCGCAAGCGGAATTGCATGCGGCCTTAAATGGCTTGCCAGCCGCGCAGCGTGAGGCCTTGCAGGCTGCGGCTGACCGTGTGCGTAGTTATCACGAGAAGCAAGTAATGCAATCCTGGCAATACACAGAAGCCGACGGTACCTTACTGGGCCAGCAAGTAACCGCCTTGGACCGTGTCGGCCTGTATGTGCCAGGTGGCAAAGCTGCCTACCCATCCTCGGTGCTGATGAATGCGATCCCGGCCAAAGTGGCTGGCGTGCAGGAATTGGTGATGGTGGTGCCGACGCCTAACGGTGAGAAGAACCCATTGGTATTGGCTGCTGCTGCTGTGTGTGGTGTGGACCGCGTATTTTGCATTGGTGGCGCGCAAGCAGTGGGCGCCTTGGCTTACGGCACCGAAACCGTGCCGCAGGTAGATAAAATTGTCGGCCCAGGCAATGCGTACGTGGCCGCAGCCAAGCGCCGGGTGTTTGGCGTGGTTGGCATTGATATGGTGGCTGGCCCGTCAGAAATTCTGGTCATCAGTGATGGCCGGAGCAATCCAGACTGGACAGCAATGGACTTGTTCAGCCAGGCCGAGCACGATGAGCTGGCGCAAGCGATCTTATTGTCACCGAGTGCTGAGTTTCTTGACCAGGTGCAGGCGAGTATTGAGTGCCAGGTTGGCGAAATGCCACGTCAGGACATTATCCGCACGTCATTACAAAACCGCGGCGCCTTGATTCAGGTGAAAGATTTGGCTGAAGCGGCTGAGATTTGTAACTTCATCGCTCCTGAGCACCTGGAGTTGTCGATGGATGATGCCTTGGCATTCAGCAAACACATCAAACACGCCGGGGCGATTTTTATGGGTCGAGATACCTGTGAGGCGCTGGGCGATTATTGTGCCGGGCCTAACCACGTATTACCGACCTCGCGTACTGCGCGTTTCAGTTCGCCGCTGGGTGTGTATGACTTCCAGAAGCGTTCCAGCCTGATTATGGTGTCATCTGCCGGGGCGCAAACGCTGGGCAAGATCGCCGCCATCCTGGCGTATGGCGAAGGCCTGCAGGCACACGCCCGCAGCGCTGAATACCGTTTGAAATAACTGGCTGAATTTAAGAGTAATGTCATGAGTCAATATTGGAGTAAGCTGGTACACAGCCTGACCCCTTATGTGCCGGGTGAGCAGCCGAAGCTGCAAAACCTGGTCAAGCTGAATACCAATGAGAACCCTTATGGGCCTAGCCCGAAAGTGATCGCCGCGTTGCAGGCGGAAGCAGCTGACAGCTTGCGTTTATACCCGGATCCGGACTCCAGCCGCCTGAAAGCAGCAATTGCCGAATATCATGGTTTGCAAACCAATCAAGTGTTTGTCGGTAATGGCTCGGACGAAGTGCTGGCGCATGTGTTTCAGGCCTTGCTCAAGCACGATCAGCCACTGCTTTATCCGGATATTACTTATAGTTTTTACCCGGTTTATTGCGGTCTTTACGGCATTGAATTTGAAACAGTGCCATTGAACGCGCAATTTGAGATTGCGATTGACGATTATTTGCGTCCCAATGGCGGTATTATTTTCCCGAATCCTAATGCGCCGACAGGCATTCCGGTGGCGTTGAGTGAAATAGAGCGTTTATTAAAAGCCAACACGCAATCCGTCGTGGTGATTGATGAAGCCTATGTTGACTTCGGTACCGAGTCGGCAGTGTCGTTGGTCAATCAATATCCCAATGTGCTGGTCACGCATACTTATTCAAAATCGCGCTCGTTGGCCGGTTTGCGCGTGGGCTATGCTGTCGGTGATGCAGCGTTGATTGAAGCCCTGATTCGTGTGAAAGACAGTTTTAACTCTTACCCGATTGACCGCTTTGCAGAAGCAGGCGCCATAGCCGCCCTACAAGACGAAGCCTATTTTCAGCAAACCCGTCAGCAAGTGATTGCATCGCGTGATCAGTTGGTACTGGATTTGCAAGATCTGGGCTTTGAAGTGCTGCCCTCTGGCGCCAACTTTATTTTTGCGCGCCATCCGAAATATGCGGGCGAGCAATTGGCCGCCAGTTTACGTGCACAGGCAGTGGTTGTGCGTCACTTCAAAAAACCGGCGCGTATTGCCGACTTTTTGCGCATTACGATAGGCAATCCTGCTCAAAATCAGGCCTTGATGCAGGCATTGCGTACCTTTCTGTCGGCTTGATGTCGCTAAAATCAAAGTATTTGCCGTAATTTGCCCGCTAATGTGCTGCAAATGATTACATTGTGGCGTAAAAAAAATCGTCGCAATATTGTCATTTTTTTGAAAATGCGGTTATGATGCACGCTATTGTACATAATGTGCAGTGAGGGTTGCGTTTGCATAATTGCTGCGCATTGATTCATTGGATTTAAAATAGAGCAAACTCGGAGGAAGAAAAATGGCACAAACCCAGATGGCATTGGACTCATTGGATTTCGACGCAACGATCGCCTTGGCAGCTAAAGTAGCGCCATACGTTGATATTTTGGAAATCGGTACACCTTGCATCAAGCATAACGGTATCGAGTTGTTGAAAGCATTGCGTTCAAAATTCCCTAACAACAAAATTCTGGTTGACCTGAAAACCATGGATGCTGGCTTCTACGAAGCTGAGCCATTCTACAAAGCAGGTGCTGATATTTGTACCGTTTTGGGTACTGCAGATATCGGTACGATCAAAGGCGTGATCGACGCTGCCAACAAGTATGGCAAAGAAGCGCAAATCGACCTGATCAACGTTAAAGACAAAAAAGCCCGTACGCTGGAAGTGGTTAAACTGGGTGCACACATTATTGGTGTTCACACTGGTTTGGACCAACAAGCAGCTGGTCAAACTCCATTTGCTGACCTGGGTCTGGTATCCGGTCTGAAAACAGGCGCTAAAGTGTCTGTGGCTGGTGGCGTTAAAGCTGCAACAACTAAACAAGTAGTGGACGCTGGTGCTGATATCGTTGTAGCTGGTGCTGCAATCTACGGTGCTGCTGATCCTGCTGCTGCTGCAACTGAAATCACTAAAATTGCTCACGGTGCTGGCACTGCGACTAAAGGTGGTAACAAATTGCTGCCATGGATCATTGCTGCTGTTGCTGCAGTATTGGTATTCTCCCTGTTGGGCAAAAAATCTGAAGAAGCTGCGCCTGCCGCCGAAGCACCAGCTGCTGAAGAAGTTGCTCCAGCCGATGCAGCACCTGCTGCTGAAGCGCCAGCTGCCGAAGAGGCTGCTCCAGCTGAAGCTGCACCTGCAGAAGCTGCGCCAGCAACTGAAGAAGCTAAATAATCGACAGCTATCCTTACGGATCGCTTTCTGATTTAAAAAAAGCAGCCCATGCGGGCTGCTTTTTTGTTTTTGATAACAGCTTTTTGCCAGTGTGGCAGGACTTGCTGTAAAATGAACGCAATATTTGCAAACTCTCTGTGATCACCTTTCCTCTCTTATATGTCACGTCAAGCTGAAGTCACGCGTAATACGCTAGAAACACAAATTACTGTCTCGATTAACCTCGATGGCACCGGTCAATCCGAGTTGCACAGTGGTTTGGGCTTTTTGGACCATATGCTGGATCAAGTTGCCCGTCATGGTATGGTTGATTTGAAAGTGCACGCCAAAGGTGATTTGCATATTGATGGCCACCACACGGTAGAAGATATCGGCATTACGCTGGGCCAGGCCTTTGCCAAAGCGCTGGGCGATAAAAAAGGCTTGACCCGCTATGGCCACAGCTATGTGCCACTGGATGAGGCTTTGAGCCGTGTCGCACTAGACTTGTCTGGCCGTCCAGGGCTGGCGTTTGATTGCACCTTTACGCGTGCCATGATCGGTGAGTTTGATGTCGATCTGTTCCATGAATTTTTCCAGGGCTTTGTCAATCATGCCCTGGTGACGCTGCATATCGATAACCTCAAAGGTCATAATGCCCATCACCAGGCTGAGACCATATTCAAAGCCTTTGGTCGTGCGCTGCGTATGGCCGCGACCCCTGATCCACGTATGGCTGGATTAATGCCATCAACCAAGGGTGCGTTATAACGCCTGATTGCTTATCATGAGTCGCTTGCAAGTTGCCATTGTTGATTATGGCATGGGTAATTTAAGATCGGTGGCCAACGCTTTTAAAGCGGTGGCCCCTTCCATTTCTGTCGCCGTCACCAGCGATCCTGAGCAGATTGCACAGGCTGAGCGCGTGGTGTTTCCTGGTCAGGGCGCGATGCCAGATTGTATCCGTGAGCTCGATGCGCGTCACTTACGTCAGGCCGTCGTTGATGCCACACAGCAAAAGCCATTTCTGGGTATTTGCATCGGTTTGCAAATGCTGTTTGAGCATTCTGAAGAAGGGCATGTACCTGGCCTGGGTGTCTACCGAGGTGAGGTAAAGCGCTTTCCTGCAGACAAAATGCATGATGAGCAGGGCGCCAAGCTGAAAGTGCCGCATATGGGCTGGAGCCAGGTGCATCAAACGCAGGCACACGCACTGTGGTCGGAGATTCCGGATTTGGCACGTTTCTATTATGTGCACAGTTATTATGTCGCGCCAGAAGAAGCTGCGTTAACTGCTGCGACAACGGCTTATCCGTTTGATTATACGGGGGCGATTGCCCGCGATAACGTATTTGCTGTCCAGTTTCACCCGGAAAAGAGCGCTAATGCAGGCTTGCAACTTTTGCGTAATTTTGTAAACTGGAAACCCTAAACGGATTTTCAGTCGTTTTAGTCACTACTCGTTATTTATCTATTGAAAACAACATGTTAATTATTCCAGCAATTGATTTAAAAGATGGCCACTGCGTCCGTTTGAAGCAGGGCCTGATGGAAGAGTCCACAGTATTTTCCGAAGACCCGGGCGCCATGGCCAGACATTGGGTAGATAAAGGCGGTAAACGTTTGCACCTGGTGGATTTGAACGGCGCGTTTGCCGGAAAACCTGTCAACGAAGATGCCATCAAGTCGATTGTCGCGGCAGTAGGTGGCGATATTCCTATCCAGTTGGGTGGTGGTATTCGTGACCTCGACACCATTGAGCGTTACCTGGATGATGGCATCAGCTACGTCATTATCGGCACAGCCGCGGTGAAGAACCCAGGTTTCTTGCACGAAGCCTGCTACGCTTTCCCTGGCCAGATCATGGTCGGGCTGGATGCCAAAGATGGCAAAGTGGCCGTCGATGGCTGGTCGAAGCTGACAGGGCATGACGTGATTGACCTGGCGAAGAAGTTTGAAGACTACGGTGTCGAAAGCATTGTTTATACGGATATTGGCCGTGATGGCATGTTGACTGGTGTCAACATTGAAGCCACTGTTGCCTTGGCGCAGGCATTGACCATTCCTGTGATTGCCAGCGGCGGCGTGACTAACCTGGATGATGTGCGCAAACTGTGTGCGGTGCAGGATGAAGGCATTATCGGCAGCATTACCGGCCGCGCCATTTATGAAGGCACGCTGGATTTTGCGGCGGCACAACGGCTGGCTGATGAGCTGAGCGGTCGATAATGGGCTGTGCCAAACGCATTATTCCTTGCCTGGATGTCACCGATGGCCGCGTGGTCAAAGGGGTGAACTTCCTTGAGTTGCGCGATGCCGGTGATCCGGTTGAAATCGCGCAGCGCTACAATGATCAAGGGGCAGATGAGCTGACTTTCCTTGATATTACCGCCAGTTCTGATAACCGCGACCTGATCTTGCATATTATCGAGCGTGTTGCCGAGCAGATATTTATCCCGCTGACGGTTGGTGGTGGCGTGCGTAAGGTGGAAGATGTTCGTAGGTTGTTGAATGCGGGTGCGGATAAAGTCAGCATCAATACCACGGCAGTGCTCAATCCGCAGGTGGTTGAAGATGCGGCCAGTCGCTTTGGTTCGCAATGTATTGTGGTGGCGATTGATGCCAAAAAAGTCGATAACCAGCCGTTTGAGTGGGAAGTCTTTACGCATGGCGGCCGTCATGCCACAGGTCTGGACGCCGTGAAGTGGGCGCAGAAGATGGTGAGTTTGGGCGCTGGCGAGTTGCTGGTGACCAGCATGGATCGTGACGGTACCAAAATTGGTTTCAATAACCCGCTGAATAAAGCCATTAGCGAAGCAGTGGATGTGCCGCTGATTGCCTCGGGCGGCGTTGGTAACTTGCAGCACCTGGTAGATGGCGTGACCTTGGGTGGCGCTGATGCCGTGTTGGCAGCGAGTATTTTCCACTATGGTGAATTCACGGTGCAACAGGCCAAAGACTATATGCGTGAACACGGGCTGGAAGTAAGATGAGCTGGCTAGATCAAGTCGCCTGGACTGCAGATGGCCTGGTGCCTGTGATTGCGCAGGAAAAAGACACCGGCAAAATTTTGATGTTTGCCTGGATGAACCGTGAGGCGTTACAACTGACGCGCGATACCGGGCATGCCGTGTATTTCTCACGTTCCCGCAACAAGTTATGGCACAAGGGCGAAGAGTCTGGCCATACACAAATCGTGCATGATATCCGCCTCGATTGCGACGACGACGTTGTTTTAATTACCGTCGAACAACTAGGTGGCATTGCCTGTCATACCGGTCGACACAATTGCTTTTTTCAGCAGTTGCAAGACGATGCCTGGGTCACGGTAGAGCCGGTCATCAAAGATCCGAAAGCGATTTACCATGAGTGATGTATTAAATCGACTGTCTGAGTTGATGGAGCAGCGTAAAGCGGCCGATCCGTCTTCTTCTTATGTGGCCAAACTCTATGCCAAAGGCATGGACAGCATCCTGAAAAAAATTGGTGAAGAAGCCACTGAAACCGTGATTGCAGCTAAAGGCGGCAAAGCGGATGAGATTATTTATGAAACGGCCGATTTGTGGTTTCATACTTTGGTGATGTTGAGTCACGCCGGGTTGAGTGCGCAGGATGTGCTGGACGAACTGGCGAGGCGTGAAGGCTTGTCAGGCATTGCCGAGAAAGCGAGTAGAACAGAATGAGTGCGGATTGTATTTTTTGCAAAATCGCTGCTGGCACTATTCCGTCTAAAATGCTGTACGAGGACGAAGATGTCATCGTGTTTCATGATATTCGTCCTTTGGCAAAAACACATTTTCTGATTGTGCCTAAAGCACACATTGAAACACTCAAAGACTGTACAGCCGAGCATCAGTCGCTGTTAGGGAAAATGATGTTGTTAGCGGCCAAGTTGGCTGCTGAACAAGGTCTGGTTGGCTATAAAACCATGATGAATGTGGGGCGCGAAGGCGGGCAGGAAGTGTTTCATATTCATCTACACGTGTTTGGCGGCGGTGCGGTTGCTTAGTATCGCCAGACAAGATAAAGGAGATTATCATGGGTTCATTTAGTTTGTGGCATTGGCTGATTGTGTTGCTGATTGTGGTGCTGGTATTTGGTACCAAGAAATTGCGCAACATTGGCGGCGATGTTGGCGGTGCAGTGAATGAATTTAAAAAAGCGGTCAATGAAGGCAAGGCCGAGTCCAAGCCTGAAGAGTTGTCTGACAAAAACAAGTAAGTGCCGACGCATTGTGTTTGATATTTCATTCTCAGAATTGCTAGTTATTGCTCTGGTTGCCCTGGTGGTGATTGGGCCGGAAAAATTACCAAAAGTCGCCCGCACTGCGGGCGCTTTTTTTGGTCGCTTGCAACGTTTTGTCACGCAGGTGAAAGACGAAGTGAATCGCGAAACGCGTTTTGCCGAACTGCAAACGCTGCAACAGGAAGTGCAGTCCGGCTTGCGGCAGGGCTATGGTGAAATTGAGCAAAGTATTTTGCCTGACCCAGTGCCGGAGGCTGTGCCTGCGATCATAGAAGCTGAAGTTGTTGCGGTAAAAAAGCCACGTAAACCACGTGTGCGCAAGACAGCCCTGCCCGTGACGGAGAGCACTGCGCAAACCGATGAGTCCCCTTTGGTGAGTGCTGATCCGCAAGCGCAATTGTTTGCGGTGCCTGTCGATGAGAACAAGAAAGTACGTCGTGCGCGCAAGACTGTTAAAAAAGACGATGACGTCGTGCGTGCGGCGGAACAAAAGCCGCTTGCTTAAGCCTTTCCGGATTGCATGATCATGACCCCCACCGAGAGCTTCATTTCACACCTGATCGAATTGCGTAACCGCTTGCTGCGTGCCATTGTGGGGTGGCTGCTGGTGTTTGTGGCCTTGTTTCCGTTTGCCGATAAACTGTATAGCTTGCTGGCGGCGCCGTTGCTGAGCAAGCTGCCGCAAGGAGCGCAAATGATTGCGACGGCGGTGACCACGCCGTTTTTCGTGCCGATGAAAGTCACCATGTTAACGGCATTCCTGATTGCGCTACCCTGGATGATTTATCAATGCTGGGCATTCGTCTCCCCGGGCTTGTATACGCATGAAAAACGCCTGATTAGGCCCTTGCTGGCCGCTGCCATCGTGCTGTTTTTTGTCGGCATGGCATTTGCCTATTTTGTAGTGTTCCCTGTGGTGTTCAGCTTCCTTGTCGGGAGTGCTCCGCAAGGCGTGACCGTGATGACGGATATTGCCGAGTACCTCGATTTCGTCATCGGCCTGTTCGTGGCATTTGGCTTTGCGTTTGAAGTGCCGGTCGCTGTGGTGTTGATGGCGCTCATGGGATGGGTCACACTGGCGCAGCTCAAAGAATCACGTTCTTATGTGATTGTGGGCGCTTTTGTACTGGGGGCGATTTTTACGCCACCGGATATTGTTTCCCAGTGTATGCTCGCCATCCCGCTATGGCTGCTCTATGAAATTGGCTTGCTGGTGGTGCGCTGGCTACCGACAGCGCCAGCCAGCGACTCTGCTACAAGCTAATTATTGCGGGATTTTGTTGGGTAGTGGGCGCTTACCTACGACCAGTGCGATATTCACTTTTTTACCAGCGCGTATGATAGACAAAGTGGCTTTTTCACGTGGCTTGAGCATGGCAATGATGTTCAGCATGGATTGACTGTCTGCCACAGGCTTGTCATCAATGCCTACCAAAATATCCCCAGGGCGCAAACCGGCATGATCAGCCGGGCTATCCAGCAATACACCGGCAATCAACGACCCGTTAGCTGATTTCAGGTTAAATGACTCTGCCAGTTCTGGCGTGATGTCTTGTGCTTCAATGCCAATCCAGCCGCGGGTGACGGTGCCGCTGGAGCTGATTTGTTCCATCACCTGTTTGGCAATACTGACTGGAATGGCAAAACCGATCCCCATGCTGCCGCCGTTGCGAGAGTAAATCGCACTGTTAATGCCGATCAGGTTGCCGTTGACGTCAATGAGCGCACCACCAGAGTTGCCAGGGTTGATTGAGGCATCGGTCTGGATAAAGTTTTCAAAGGTATTGATGCCCAAATGGTTACGGCCCAGGGCGCTGATAATCCCCTGGGTCACAGTCTGGCCAACGCCGAACGGGTTGCCAATGGCTAGCACCACGTCGCCGACTTTCATCTGGTCGCTATTGCTAAACGTAATCGCTGGCAGGTCTTTACGGTCAATCTTAAGCACCGCCAGGTCGGTGTCCGGGTCTGTGCCTACGACAGTCGCAGAAGACTTGCTGCCATCGCTGAGCGCCACTTCAATCTGGTCGGCAGAGCTGATCACATGGTTGTTGGTTAAAATCAGGCCGTCAGCACTGACAATCACGCCGCTCCCCAGGCTGTTTTCTGGTTGCTCATCTTCTTCCTCCATTTCATCGCCAAAAAAATGACGGAACAGCGGGTCATTTTTGAGGGCATGGTGCGGGTCCTGGCTAATGCGTGCAGTGGTGAATATATTGACCACTGAGGGCATGGCTTTGCTGACCGCCGTGCGGTAGCCGTTTTTTGCAATGGCGGCCGTGGTGTTGGTCGCGACTTGTTTGCTGGCCGGCTGACTGGCGGGTTGTGTTAGCACGCCAGGGTAGAATAGTTTCAACACAAACAAAATGCCCAGGCAAACGGTGACGGCTTGTGAGAAGATAGACCAGAGATGTCGCATAATTGCAAAAGTAAGTGAATGTCTTAACAATGCCTAGTATATATGAGAGTCAGAGATGGAATTAAATCTTCTTGTCACAGAGCTGGCCAATTTTTTACAAGTTGGCAAATTTCAAGATTATTGCCCAAATGGGTTGCAGGTAGAAGGGCGGCCACAGGTGCGGCGTATTGTCAGTGGCGTCACGGCTAGCCAGGCGTTGATTGAGGCAGCAATCGCTGCAGATGCCGATGCGATTCTGGTGCACCATGGCTACTTCTGGCGTGGAGAGGCGGCCGAAGTGACCGGGCTCAAGCGCAATCGCCTCAAGCGTTTGCTGACGCATGATCTGAGCCTGCTGGCTTATCACTTGCCGCTGGATGCGCATGCTGAAGTCGGCAATAACGTGCAGCTGGGGCACGTGTTCGAGTGGCCGATCACGCGTTATCTCGATGATAAAAATATGCTGCCCATGGCTGAGTTGTCGCAAGCAATGACGCTCGCGCAACTTGGCGAGCATGTGAGTGCCAGCCTGGGTCGGCAGGCGCAGTTGCTGGGTGATCCGCAAAAACAGGTGCGAACGGTGGCCTGGTGCACCGGCGCTGCGCAATCCTATATTCAGCAGGCTGTGAATGCCGGGGTGGATGTGTTTATCAGTGGCGAGGTTTCAGAGCAGACCTGGCATACCGTGTGTGAAACCGAGACCGCTTATATCAGCGCTGGCCATCACGCGACTGAGCGCTACGGCGTACAGGCATTGGGTCAGTGGATCGCCGAAAAATATGGCATAGAACACATTTACGTTGAGCTGGATAACCCGGTTTAATTGATTAATATCAATGACTTATTGAATTAAATTTGGCTTGTTTCTGCGAAAAATGTATAATCGCGACTCAAGTTTTGATCACACTGTTACCTCAAAAGGGTAGATTAAGGAAGCCAATGTCAGAAAACAAAATTGACAACAACTGTTTGTCGTTTTGCCAGCCATCTGAGGTGGATTTGCAAAAACGCGATTTCTTGGTAAAAGCCACTGCTGCTACAGGCGCTGTGGGTGTTGCCGCGGTCGCGGTGCCGTTTGTCGGCAGCATGCTGCCGAGTGAGCGCGCCAAAGCGGCCGGTGCACCCGTCGAAGTGGATATCAGCAAGCTGAAACCGGGTGAAAAAATGACGGCCGAATGGCGCGGTCAGCCGGTATGGATTGTGCGTCGTACCCCAGAGATGCTGGCCAAGCTGGTCAAGCATGACGATCAGTTGTCTGATCCTAATCTGGAAGTGCCGCAACAGCCTGAATACTGCAAAAACAAAGATCGTTCGATTAAACCTGAGTTCGCTGTGATGTTGGGTACATGCACGCATTTGGGTTGCTCACCAAACGACAACTTTGTTGCAACAGCAGAGTGGGATGGCGGTTTTGTCTGTCCATGCCACGGCTCTAAATTCGATTTGTCTGGTCGTGTGTTCAAGGGCTCCCCTGCACCAAAAAATCTGCTGATCCCACCACACCAATACCTGACAGACACAACGCTGCTGATTGGCGAAGATAAAAAGGCGGAGGCGTAAATATCATGGCAACTAATAAAAAAACAATTGCCGCTGGCGTGTTGGACTGGGTTGATGCCAGATTTCCACTGACCAGTACTATCAAGGGACACCTGACCGAATATTACGCGCCAAAAAACTTCAATTTCTGGTATTTCTTTGGTTCATTGGCTTTATTGGTGCTGGTGCTGCAAATCGTCACCGGTATCTTTTTAACCATGAACTACAAGCCAGATGCTGAATTGGCATTTGCTTCTGTTGAATACATCATGCGCGATGTGTTTGGCGGCAATATTATTCGTTACATGCACTCTACAGGTGCCTCCATGTTCTTTGTGGTGGTTTACCTGCACATGTTCCGTGGCATCATTTACGGCTCCTACAGAACGCCACGTGAACTGATCTGGCTGTTTGGCGTGGGTATTTTCCTGGTGTTGATGGGTGAGGCCTTTTTCGGCTACCTGCTGCCATGGGGCCAAATGTCCTACTGGGGTGCGCAAGTGATTGTGAACCTGTTCTCTACCGTGCCATTTATCGGTCCTGACTTGTCCGAGTGGTTGCGTGGTGATTACCTGGTTTCCGATGCAACATTGAACCGTTTCTTTGCTTTCCATGTGATTGCATTGCCGCTGGTCTTGTTGGGTCTGGTGGCCGTGCACATCGTGGCCTTGCATGAAGTGGGTTCCAATAACCCTGACGGCGTTGAAATTAAAGCGACGAAGGATAAAGCCACCGGTATTCCATTGGATGGCATTCCTTTCCATCCTTATTACTCAGTGAAAGACCTGGTGGGTGTGGTGGCGTTCCTGATGGTGTTCTTTGCCATTGTGTTCTTTATGCCTGAAATGGGTGGTTACTTCCTGGAAGCCAACAACTTTGTGCCGGCTGATCCGCTGAAAACACCTGCGCACATTGCACCGGTCTGGTATTTCACACCTTACTACTCCATTTTGCGTGCTGTACCGCCTATCGGTATTTCACAATTCCCTGGTGTGGTGGCGATGGGCTTGTCTGTGGTTGCCTTTGCATTCCTACCTTGGCTGGACAAGAGCCCGGTGAAATCTATCCGTTATCGTGGCAAGCTGTACAAGCGCTGGTTAGCTGCGTTTGTCGTGAGCTTTGTGATCCTGGGTTATCTGGGCACGGTTCCAGGTG
Source organism: Methylophilus sp. 'Pure River' (assembly GCF_046765995.1). NCBI lineage: Bacteria > Pseudomonadati > Pseudomonadota > Betaproteobacteria > Nitrosomonadales > Methylophilaceae > Methylophilus > Methylophilus sp. 'Pure River'. The sequence goes on from NZ_JBKOUE010000010.1 coordinate 128,452, forward strand.
ATATTTGGGGTCAATTCGGCCCGTGGTTGGGTCGTGCAGACCGTGCAACAGTGCTTGCCCGTATTTGTAGCGTGGTGTACTTCGCATTCTTTGCCTTGATGCCTTGGTACACTAAAAAAGATCAAACCAAGCCAGTGCCAGAAAGGGTGACATACTAATGATGAAGAAAATGTTTTTGCAGGCTTTTGCAAGCCTGACACTGCTGGTTTCTGGGGTGGTATTGGCCAACGAAGTGCACATTGACGTGAAAGCGCCAATCAGCATGAGTGATAAGGCCTCTTTGCAACGTGGTGCCAAAAACTTTGTGAACTACTGCTTAAACTGCCATAGCGCGAACTACATGCGTTATAACCGTTTGCAGGACATCGGTCTGACCGACAAGCAGATTAAAGAGAATTTGCTGTTTGCCGGTGAAAAGGTTGGTGAAACCATGCGCGTCAGCATGAATCCTAAAGATGCCAAGAAATGGTTTGGTGCTGCACCGCCTGATTTGAGCGTTGAAGTGCGTGCGCGTGGTGCGGACTGGGTGTATGCCTATCTGCGTAGTTTCTACAAGGATGACACACGTCCAACCGGCTGGAATAACCAGGTGTTTGACAAAGTGGCCATGCCACATGTGTTGTATGAGTTGCAAGGTGTGCAGGTGCTGGATCATGAAACACACACGCTGAAGCTGGAAAGGGCTGGTAAATTGAGTCCTCAAGAGTATGACCAGTTTGCGGGTGATCTGACCAACTTCCTGGCCTTTATGGCCGAGCCAGCCAAACAATCCCGCTACTGGATTGGCGTCGTGGTGTTGCTGTTCCTGTCTGTGCTGTTCGTCTTGGTGAAGAAAATCAAAACCGAATACTGGAAAGATATTCGCTAACTGCAAACCAAGTCCGACACCAAGGCGTGAGGCCTTGGTGTCTTTTTTTATAGGGAAAATAAATTATGATGAGATTGTATTCGGGTACTGTCGATCCTTACAGTCACCGTTGCCGTATCGTATTGTTCGAAAAGGGCATGGACTTTGAAGTCATTGATGTTGATCTGACCAACAAGACCGAAGATTTGGCCATTTTGAATCCATATGGTGAAGTGCCGGTGTTGGTTGAGCGCGACCTCGTGTTGTCGGAAGCCAATATCATCAATGAGTATATTGATGAGCGTTTTCCACATCCGCAGTTAATGCCAGCGGATCCTGTGATGCGTGCGCGTGCGCGACTGTTCCTCTACAACTTTGAAAAAGACTTGTTCAGTCATATCAAGGATATTGAGTCCAGTGATGAAGAAACGGCAGACAAGGCGCGTAAAGTGGTGCGCGATAATCTGACGCAACTGGTGCCAATTTTCGGTAAGCAAAGCTACCTGATGGGTGATGAGTACTCCATGCTTGACGTAGCCATCACGCCATTGCTGTGGCGCTTGGGACACTATGGCATTGAGTTGCCTAACCAGGCATCACCATTGCTGAAATACGCAGAGCGTCTGTTTTCGCGTCCAATGTACGCTGAAGCCATGACGCCTTCTGAAAAGGCTATGCGTAAATAACATCAGTCAGTCCCCAGGCAGCGCGAATACCCTTCGCGCTGTTTTTTTAAGGAAAGTCGTATGAGCACTTTGATCCCTACCACCGCTTACCTGATACGCGCCATTCATGAGTGGTGTGTTGATAACGGATTGACGCCACATTTACTGGTGAAGGTTGATGCGCATACGCGGGTGCCTATGGCTTATGTGAAAAATGGCGAAATCGTACTGAACATGAATTACACCGCAGTCAAAGACTTGCATATTGATAATGATGCGGTGGTGTTTTCTGCCCGTTTCAGTGGCGTTGCGCAGCATATTTATGTGCCGATTAACCGTGTCGGCGGTGTGTTCGCCCGCGAGAATGGCCAGGGTATGTTCTTTGAGGTGGTCGATGGCCAGGCGCCTGAGCCGGGAGCCCGCACGGCCGCTGATGCGGACCCCGTGCCGGAGGCTCCCGTTGCTAAAAAGTCTCACCTTAAAGTAGTGAAGTAATAGCGGGTGGCTTGTCATGCTTTGTGGCGTGATTGGCCTGTGGGGATTGGCTTAATGGCCTTTTTTCAGCAAAAAATAAAAAATTCTTAAAAAGCACTAGATTACTTCTCAAAAAAAGTGATATAGTTGCGCCTTCCTGAAATGCCGGGTTAGCTCAGTTGGTAGAGCAGCGCACTTGTAATGCGAAGGTCATCAGTTCGATTCCGATACCCGGCACCAAATTTATGTTTGCTGACATTGACGTCGGCGGCATTAACCGCGATAATCGCGGTCGATTTTTTGGAGAGGTGGCCGAGTGGTTAAAGGCGACGGACTGTAAATCCGTTCTCTCTGAGTACGCTGGTTCGAATCCAGCCCTCTCCACCAAAAAATGATTGCCTGTAGGTATTGCTGTAAAGCGGGTCGGTGACAACCCTCCTTGGGTGTTCTGCATAGTGCGGGTGTAGCTCAGTTGGTAGAGCACTTGCCTTCCAAGCAAGATGTCGCGAGTTCGAACCTCGTCGCCCGCTCCAACAATAACAATAGGCAAAACGCCCATGTGGCTCAGTGGTAGAGCACTCCCTTGGTAAGGGAGAGGTCGCGGGTCCGATTCCCGCCATGGGCACCAGATTTGCTCTGTAAATCTACGGGGCTTGGTAAGTAGTCGCGTGCAAGGGTGTTGTCATCCGCGTCGCATAATTTGTGAAAACAATTATTGGCTTTATTTAGTACTAATAAAGGAAAAACATCATGGCAAAAGGCAAATTTGAACGTACCAAGCCACACGTGAACGTTGGTACGATTGGTCACGTTGACCACGGTAAGACGACATTGACAGCGGCGATCACCACTGTATTGACGAAGAAATTTGGCGGCGAAGCAAAAGCTTACGACCAAATTGACGCGGCACCAGAAGAAAAAGCACGTGGTATTACCATTAACACAGCGCACGTTGAGTACGAGACAGCAACCCGTCACTACGCACACGTTGACTGCCCAGGTCACGCTGACTACGTTAAAAACATGATTACCGGTGCTGCCCAAATGGACGGCGCGATCCTGGTATGTTCAGCTGCTGACGGCCCAATGCCACAAACACGTGAGCACATCTTGTTGGCCCGCCAAGTTGGTGTTCCATACATCGTTGTGTTCCTGAACAAAGCAGACATGGTTGACGACGCTGAGTTGTTGGAACTGGTTGAGATGGAAGTGCGTGACTTGCTGAGCAAGTATGACTTCCC